>JAIRSO010000080.1 GCA_031255415.1 Oscillospiraceae bacterium | reverse complement strand
ATGAACCGAATGCTCTAGCCAACTGAGCTACGCCGCCAATTGGTTGCGGGGGAGGGATTTGAACCCTCGACCTCCGGGTTATGAGCCCGACGAGCTACCGGTCTGCTCTACCCCGCGATTACCTATGCCTTAGCGCTTGATTAGGATAGCACCTTTGGAACGGTTTGTCAACTCCTTTTTTGACGAGGAGCGCAATAATGTTTCACGAGTCCTCTTTCCGCCATCTCCACCGCCCATAATCGCGCGCAACCCCCAGCCGGCGCGCCGCTAATATGAAATTACGCTCGCGCTCTTGACTGCCATTTAGTAAATATGTATAATTCTTATTGGGTAAACATCGCGTTAAGAGCGTTCGCGAGGTGCGTGGCGGATGGTGATTAATCCGGCGAAGACCAACTCTAGCCCGCGCGAGCGCGGCGGCGCTGTTACGATCGTGTTCCGCGCCGTTAACGCGGCTGCCGCGGCTTTGTTATTCATACCCGCCGCGAACCCGATACGGTTCAGCGGGTTGATCGGTGAAAACGTATCGCTGTTCACTTGCGTCGTGTCGCGCGGCGCGGTGACTACGCCGTTTACGCGCGCGCTGGCGAGGGGCTGGATCAACCCCGGCCTGCTTAATACCGCTTACGCGTGCGCGCTGATAATCGCGCTGTCCGTCGCGGTAATGGCGGCGGGCGGCTGCGCATCGCTGGGCAATAGGCCGCTGCGCAGGTTGGGCTCCCTCGCGTCGCTCGTTAGCTCGGCGGTTGGGTTATGCGTGTCGCTGGGGCTTAGGATGCTCGAGGCGCGGTTCGCCGCGCTTGAAGAGGCCTCGCGGATCGATCCGTTAACGCCGATAGGCATGCGGGTGTTCGCCTTCGCGTTCGCAGCCGCGGCTGTCGTTTCCGCTGCGGCTTTGTCGCGCCAGGGCGGATTCAGCCGCAAGGCCGCTCCCGGTCGAACATCCTCCGCGCCGGACGCTATCGCCGAGCCATACGCCATGCCCGCTAAATACTCGCTGTTCCTGATGGCGCTGCCGTTCATCGCGCTGATTGTAGTGTTCTCATATATGCCACTGCTGGGATGGAGGTACGCGTTCTATGATTATAAGCCGGGGTTCGCGCTGACCGCGGATAGATTCGTCGGATTCAAATGGTTCGCGTATCTGTTCCAGAACGCCGCCACAAGAGCCGATATTGTCCGCGTGATGCGCAACACGCTGGCTATGAGCGGGATCGGGATCGCCACGTCGTGGCTGCCTATGGCCTTCGCCGTATTTCTCACAGAGATGAACGCCGCTATCCCTCGCAAACTGACGCAGGGCATAACCACTATACCCAACTTCATCAGTTGGGTGCTGGTCTACGCCGTCGCGTTCGCGATGCTCTCGACGGAGGGCTTTGTAAACTCGATGCTGATTTCGTTGGGCGTAATCACGCAGGGCGGCAACTTCCTGATGAGCGGATCGAATATCTGGCTGAAAATGTGGCTGTGGGGCGTGTGGAAAGGATTGGGCTGGAGCGCGATTATATACGTCGCGTCGATATCGGGTATCGATCAGCAGTTGTATGAGGCCGCGTCCATCGACGGCGCGACTAGGTTCGGGAAGATGCGGCACATCACGGCTCCGGGGCTTACGCCGACATACTTCGTGCTGCTGCTGCTGTCCATCGCGAATATGCTCTCCAACGGCATGGATCAATACCTCGTGTTCCGCAACCAGATGAATAAGCAGACCATAGAGGTTCTGGACTTATACGTATATACGCTGGGACTCGCGTCGGGAGGCAACTCCAACATATCCTTGGCGACGGTCGTGGGGATGTTCAAGTCGGCGATCAGTATTACGCTGCTGTTTATCGCCAACAGGGCGTCGTACTGGATTCGCGGGGAGAGTATCGTATGACAAAACACGCGGGATATAAACTGTCGGGCGGGGATATCGCGTTCCACACGCTGAACTACGCGTTCTTCACGCTGTTCTCCCTGGCGTGCCTGTTCCCGTTTTACTATCTGTTCATCAATACGATCAGCGATAACGAGCTGGTCCGCATCGGCGCGATCCGGCTGTTCCCGCGCGGCGTGCACTTTGGCAATTACGCCAAACTGCTGAGCGTCGGCGATATCGGACAGGCGATACTGGTCACGGCTGGGCGGTCGGTGCTGGGCACGGGGCTGATGGCTCTCGCGTCCGCGTTCATGGGCTACCTCGTCACGAAACGGGAGATGTTCGCCCGGCGGCTCGTGTACAGGGCGATCGTCGTGACGATGTACTTCAACGCGGGGCTGATACCATGGTTCCTCAACATGTCCGCGCTGGGGCTGACGGGCAGTTTCTGGGGCTATGTGATCCCGTCGATAGTCGCGCCGTTCAACATCATACTGGTAAAGACCTATGTCGAGTCCATCCCCGCCGAGTTGGAAGAGAGCGCGACCATCGACGGCGCGGGATACTTCCGCGTGTTCGCGAGGATCATATTCCCATTGTCCAAGCCGGTGCTGGCGACCATCGCGATATTCGGCGCTGTCGGGCACTGGAACAGCTTTACCGACTCGATTATACTCATGTCCAGCCAGCCAAAACTGTACACGCTGCAGCACAGGTTGTATATCTACCTAACCTCAACGTCCAACCTGGGCGCGCTGATGAGCGCGGGCAGCGGCGGCGCGATATCGGAGGCCGCCATCGCCTCGACGCTGAACATGCGCACGATGCAGCTAACCGTCGCGATGGTGACGATCCTGCCGATACTGATGGTCTATCCGTTCATGCAAAGGTATTTTGAGAAAGGGATCATGATAGGCGCGGTCAAAGGGTGACAACCCTTAAATACATTAAGGAGGAAACTAGATGGACGCATCAAGGAAATGGACGGCGCTCATGCTGGCTGCCGCGCTGCTGCTTTCGGTATCGTGCGGCGCGCTGGCGGGCGGCGTACCCGAGGACGTTATCCCCAAGGATACCGTCACGCTGCAGGTCTACTCGCAGTTGGCGAACTACGCAGGCGAGCAGGTCGGCTGGTTTGGCAAGATCATGCTGGACAAGTTCAACGTGAAGCTGAACATCATCAACGAGGCGGACGGCACGTTCGCCACGCGCATGGCCGCGCAGGATCTGGGCGATATCATCCTGTTCGGCAACGACGGCGACGAGTATCTGCAGGCCGTGGGCGCGGGACTGCTGTTCGACTGGGAGGAAGAGGACGTACTCGCGGACTACGGTCCGTATATTGCGGAGAATATGGGCAAGGCGCTGGCTAAGAACCGCGCTCTGTCCGGCGGCGCGCTGTACGGATTCGGTCACAACGTCGGCACGTCCGTCACCGACCACGAGTCCTATTTCTATTACCCCGATCTGAGATGGGATCTCTACAAGGCTGTCGGTTATCCGCAGATCGAGACGCTGGAGGATTACATCCCTGTGCTCAAGGCGATGCAGGAGATAGAACCAGCGTCCGATACCGGAGGCAAGACTTACGGCGTGTCGCTGTTCCCGGACTGGGACGGCGATATGGTCATGTTCGTCAAGGCGACGGGCGCGCTGTATGGATACGACGAGTTCGGGATCGGCCTGTACGACGTGGTCACGCAGACCTATCAAGGCGCGCTGGAGCCAGGCGGGATGTACCTGCGCGCGCTGGCGTTCTACAACAAGCTCTACCGCGAAGGTCTGCTCAATCCGGACTCGATGACCCAAACCTTCAACGACGTGAGCGAGGATTACCAGACCGGCGCGGCGTTCATGAACCTGTTCAGCTGGATGGGCAGCGGGCTGTATAACTCGCAGGAGCATCTGGATGCGGGCAAGATGATGTACGCCAAGACCCCCGACGACGCGATCAACCTGACGTATGGCTTGAACGTCAACGGCGGCAGTCGCGTCTGGGCGATCGGCGCTAAGACGTTCTATCCGGAGTTGTGCATGGCGATCATCAACTGGCTGTCCACCCCGGAAGGCGTTATGACATACAACTACGGGCCAAAGGACGCGACCTGGGCATACGATGAGAACAGCCTGGCGTATCTGACAGAGCTTGGTCTTAAAACCAGCGCCGACAACACTACGCCGATGACGGAGCCGTACTCCGGTACGTTCGACGACGGTTCATTTAAGATGAACAATACGACCTGGTCGGTAGACGCGAGCAACCCCGAGACCCCGGGCGAGACGTACAACAAAACGTTCTGGGCCTCGACGCTGACCGCGGAACCGTCCGACATTATGAAGGACTGGCAGGAGCAGACCGGCGCGAAGATCGCGGACGAGTATTTGGAGGATAACGGGCATCTATCCATCGCGATCGGCACGAATTTCTCTTTCGCGCCGCGTTCGGACGAGTTGAACACCACGTGGACGCAGGTCGCAACCGCCGTCAAGGATGGATCGTGGAAGGCGATATACGCTGCGGACGACGCGGAATTCGACTCTATCGTTGCGGATATGACCGCGCAGGCTAAGGCTTACGGTTACGACGAATGCATTGAGTTCACGCTGACGCAGGCTGAATTGCGCAAAGCGGCTGAAGACGCGGCGAAGGCGGAGTGATCCAGACAGGATAATCCGCCATCGTGAACGCGGCGGCGGATGACCGTCGCGGAGCAAGGGATCCGGCGTTACGCCGGATCCTTTTTGCATAATGAGGCTAACCCCCTCAATGCCCCGATCAGCCATATTTTCGTTTTAGCATGCCGCGCGTGCATATTCTATTGACAGCCTATGCGAGTTCGTTTAAACTAACCGCAGGTTAGTAATGCCTAACGCCTCTGTGCTGGAGCGGCGGGCGTTGTTTGATTATCAAAGCGAACGGTGAGGAGTGGTTTGCCTAATGAAACGGCGCGGAAGCCATAGAGGCCTAAGGCCGATCCATGTTAGAGTGCTGTTGCTGCTGTCGCTTGCCGCGATGCTTGCCGCGCCGACGTCCGCTTTCGCCGAGCAGGCCGTGTCGACGCGCTGGGCGGACGCGGCGGACGCTATAGATAAGTATCTGGACGCGGCGTTTGAATACTACCTGGACGGCGAGTCCTCGCTCGCGTACAACGCGGTCAACGACGCGTATTTTAGGGTGTACGAGGTCACGGGGTTTGAGCGGCAGACGATGAGCTACATCTCCGGTCCGCGCAAGAACGCGGTCGAGCTGCAGTACTCCGTTTGCAAAGGCGCGGTCAAAAAGAGCGCCGAGGACGAGGAGACCAAGAAGGAAGTCCGCGCCGCGCTGAACAAATTAAAGGCGATGATCCGCGAGGACGGCAACAAACTCGCGGTCAAGGACGGCGAGCCCACGACCCAAACGAAGTATTATCTTCAAGGCGAACTGGTATCTTACGATCCATACGCCGACCTGGCCGGCGATCCGAACGCGGCGGTGCGCTACGCAAACTGGACGGAGGCTTCCGAGGCGGTAGGCGAACTGCTGGACACCGCGTTCACCGCATACAAGGGTAAGGATTATGAGGCCACGGTGGATAATGTTAATACGGCTTATTACAGCGTATACGAGGAATCGGGATTGAGCCGCAGGATATTCGCGGATCTCTCGCTGGAGGAGCGCGAGGCGATAGACGCCCGTTTCGCCGGACTCCGTGAAATCGCCACGGGCGAGAAGTTCCTGCGCAACGCGTTCCAGCGCGAGGCGCGCGAGCTGAAGAACCTCGTCAACGCGAAAGCCGCGGCTATAGACGCGATGGAGGAAGAGACGCGGCTGGCGCTCGCGCAAGAGGCTATCGCGGAGAGTGCGGACGCTGAATCAACGCAGGGGAACCCGAGGCTGCTCGTATTCCTCGCGTCGTTCGGCGTGATAGTCCGCGAGGGATTGGAAGCGATACTGATCGTCTCCGCGATTATCGCGTACATGGTAAAGAGCGGTCACGGCAAGAATCTGCGGAATGTTTATATAGGCGCGGCGGCTGGCATTGTGGCGAGCCTGGCGGCTGCGTGGGCGTTAGCCGCCGCTAAGAGCGCGTGGACCGGAGCCGGACAATCCCAGGAAGTGATCGAGGGCGTGACGGCTCTGATCGCGGTATGCGTGCTGTTCTACGTGAGCAACTGGATGATATCTAAGTCCGAGGCCGCCGCGTGGTCGAACTATATCGACGATAGGGTTAAGTCCTCCGTGACGCGCGGTTCGTCGTTCGCGCTGGCGTTCACCGCGTTCCTGTCGGTGTTCCGCGAAGGCGCGGAGGTCGTGCTGTTCTATCAGCCGATGCTTAGCGAAGGCAGCCGGGATATGGTCTGGATGGGGCTGGGCGTGGGATGCGTACTGCTGGTGTTCGTATACCTAGCCATTGCGAAGCTGTCGATCAAACTGCCCATTAAGGTATTCTTCACCGCGACCAGCGTGCTGATGGCTGTGATGTGCGTATCGTTCCTGGGAGCGGGGATCAAGGAGCTGGCGGAGGGCGGCGTGTTCGACGTGGCGCTGCGGATACCCGGCGTCCCTGAGAATGACGCGCTGCAGATTCTGGGCGTGTATCCATACCTGGAGACGATCGCGCCGCAGTTGATATTGTCCATAACGCTGTTGATAACGTTCATGATCGCGCACTATCGCGCAAAGATTGCCGCGATTATGAAGGGCGCGCCAGCCTCGAACCCTGGCGCGCGAGCGTCGGCTGGCGAAGCGGCTGTTTGATATAGAGCCTTGCGGTTACTCTTAGTCGCCGCATAGTTACCCTATAGTTACAGCGTGGTTATCTCTTAGTTGACTCCTGGTTACCTCTTAGCTACCGCGTGGTTACATCTTAGTTACCACATGGTTACATCTTAGTTATCCCCTGGTTACCTCGTATTGCACCCTGGTAACCTAACGATTACCCTTGGGTACCCTCGATACCTTCGGAGCGAACCGCCACCCCGCACGGCGCGCCGCTCCTGGTATATACCAAGAAAAGCGAACCGCGTCGACGCGGTTGTCAAAAAGGAGACGTCTTCAATGAAGAAACTGCTGGCTCTGTTGCTGGGCGCAATGATGGTTATGGGATGCTTCGCGGCGACTGCCGCCGCTAAGGAGATTGGTTTTGAGGAGTTCCCCATCGGCGAGGAGCAGGACGTTGGCGTTCTGCACGTAGCCGCCGTGTATTTCCAGCCCGTTGATATGGAGCCTATGGCTGAAGCCGGATTGTCGGCTGAAGAGGCTGATATCCATATCGAGGCCGACATATCGGCTAATGAAAACGATCTGGGTTTCGGAGTGGGCGACTGGGTGCCGTTCCTGACCGTTGATTACATGATCGTTGGCTCCGATGGCAAGGTCGCCGCAGAGGGTACGTTCATGCCGATGTCCGCCAGCGACGGACCTCACTACGGCGCGAACATCGCTCTGCCCAACGCCGACACCTACACGCTGATCTTCACGATCCACAGCCCCGAGGAGAATGGATACCTGCTGCACGTTGACGCGGAGACCGGCGTTGAGGGACGCTTCTGGGCCGAGCCGCTGATCGTGACATACGAAGGCTGGGAGTACATTCCGCAGGAATGGTAATCGTTCCGGTATGCAGGGCGATTGATCGCGCGGGAACGGTTATAGCGCCGTTATGAACGGTTATCGTTCGCACTGGGATGATGATCGTTCCGTTATGAACGGCTATCGTTCGCGCGGGGTCACGGCCTGTTAGCCGCTCCATTTACGCTGGCACGCAATCGCGGGGTATTGCGTGTCAGCATGCTGTCGTATATGGGGATTCGCGCTGTCCGCGAGGGCGCGCGATTCCGCCGCGTCCGGCGGTATGGTTTTGTTAATATGAACCCGCACGGGAGGTCTGCCAGGTGCTAAGGTACATTGTGACGGTCACGGAGGATCTGCTGATTCCAGCGTCGTTGATAAGCCTTATCTTCGCGTATTGCTTGCGCTCGCAAAGCCGCGCGAACCGCGTCATACTCCGCGCGGGCGTTATCGTCGGGCTAGCCGCGTCCGCCGCGATGGCGCTCGTCAAGAACACCACCAAACTGATATATACCAATCAATGGAACCTATGGATATTCACGGCTACTATTATTGCAACCATACTGTTTATAGTGTGTGCTATTGTATTCGGTGGGAGAGAGCGCGCCGGATCAAACGCCGGAGGGATCGCGGCGTGCGCGCTGGGCGCGGCGATAACCGCCCTGCTCGTCTTCTATGAAGCGCCGGACGTTCTCGCGTATCCGTTCCTGTTCGATACCGCCGGCAACGGCGCGCTGTCCGTGGATTATCTCGTGAGGTTCATCGGCTGGACGCTGGGGTTGATATTGATATCCGTTTACACGCGGTTTGTGTATCGGTGCGCCGCGTCGCTTGGGAGTACCCCGGTCACGCTGTCCGCGCTGATTCCGGGACTGGCGGTCAACGCGTTGCGGTGCCTGGGTCAGGTTCTGCGCCCATGGCTGACCAAAGCGAAGTGGCTCCCCGATTTTCTGCCGTCTTACGCTAAGGCCGATTATCCTTGGGCGTTCCCGTTCTCCGCGTTCGTCGCGAACAACACGACGCTGTTCAGCTTCGCGATCGCGGGACTGGCGATGATCGTGCCCATCGCGCTGTTTATACGCAACCTTCGGGTCACGGAGTCGTATAGCAATCCGGCTCAGCATCGCAGGCTCAAGTTTGTCCATCGGCGCAACCGCAGACAGGCCGCGACCGTCGCGGTTTGCTTCGCGCTGGCGATGCTCAACTTGACGGCGGTCAAGGCATACGACAGCCGCGTTATAGAGTTGTCGCCGCCGGAACAGTACGGTATCGACGGCGGCAACGTGCTCATCCCGCTGGCTCAAATCGACGACGGGCGCCTGCATCGGTTCGAGTATTCGACCGAAAACGGGATAGAGGTTCGTTGGATCGTCATAAAGAAACCCAACTCTGCGGCGTATGGCGTGGGTCTGGACGCGTGCGAGGTGTGCGGAGACGCGGGTTACTTCGAGCGAAGCGGGCAGGTCGTGTGCAAACGATGCGACGTTGTGATGAATATCAACACGATCGGGTTCAAGGGCGGGTGCAACCCGATCCCGCTGGAGTACTCGGTGGAGGGCGGGAACATGGTCATCCCTCTGCGCGCCATCGTCGAGGGAGAGAAAGAGTTCAAGTAGGAGTTTCGGCAAGGGGGGACGGGGTATGTATTTTAGGATGATCAGGGGCGCGCTGTTCCGCCAGAAGGGCAAGATGCTGCTGATAGCGTTCACTATCGCGCTGGGCGCGTCGCTGGCTGCAGCCATGCTCAACACGATGCTCGACGTGGGCGATAAAGTGAACCGCGAGTTGAAAGCCTACGGCGCGAACATCGTCGTCAGGCCAAAGGATTCCTCCCTGCTCGGAACCATTTACGACGCGGAGGACGGCGGCGGCGGCTCGCTGAAGAACGCGTATCTGCGCGAAGACGAGTTGGGGAAGATCAAGACGATATTCTGGGCGTTTAATATCGTTGATTTCTCGCCGTTCATCAGCGTTAGGGTTGAGTTGCCGGGCGGAGACGGCGCGGAGATGGTCGGCACATGGTTCAACCATCGGCTCGATCTGCCTACGGGCGAGTCGCTGGACGCTGGGGTGATCGGACTGCGCAGTTGGTGGGATATAATCGACGGGGAATGGATAGACGAAAACTCTCCCGGAGCGCGTAACAGCGTGATGCTAGGCGCGCTTGCCGCTCAAAGATATCAGCTGAAGGCGGGCGACAAGGTAACGTTGAGCGGAACGGCTGGCGATATAGAAGCGATAGTATCGGGAGTATTCGACGCGGGCGGAGACGAGGACGAACAGATATACGCGCCGCTGGGACTGGCGCAGGAGTTGGGCGGGTTAACCGGGAGGGTATCGTCTATAGAGGTTAGCGCGCTCACCACGCCGGATAACGATCTGGCAAGGCGCGCCGCGCAGAATCCCGCCGCGCTATCGGTTCGCGATTATGAGACGTGGTATTGCACGGCGTATGTGAGCGCGATTTGTTATCAGATACAGGAGGTTATCACCGACTCGATAGCCTCAGCCGTGAGGCGCGTCGCGGACTCCGAAGGCGCGATTCTGGATAAGACGCGGTTCCTGATGATCCTTATAACCGCGTTGAGCCTGGTCGGTTCGGCGCTGGGGATATCCAATCTGGTGACGGCCAGCGTGATGGAACGCTCCAGCGAGATTGGATTGTTGAAGGCAATCGGCGCGCGGGACCGCGCTATCACCGGGTTGGTGCTGACGGAGATACTCATAACCGCGTTGGGCGGCGGCGCGGCTGGATATTTTCTGGGGTTCGGTTTCGCGCAGCTGATCGGGCGCAGTGTGTTCGGATCGGCTATAGAGATGAAGGTTATGGTTATCCCGATAGTCGCCGCGTTGATCGCGCTGGTGACGTTCGCGGGCAGTCTGCCCGCTATACGCATGGCTCTGCGGCTCGATCCAGCCGAGGTGCTGCACGGCAGCAAGGCGTGACGCGCGCGGATAGGTGCTCAGTGTCCCGGCGTGTATGCGGATAGGTATCGCTGCGTCACGGCGTATATTACGAATATAATAGAAGGCGGTTGCTGGGGATGAACAGGCGAAGGATGTTCCTGCGGATGGTAACTGCGTCGCTGCTTAGGAGGCGTTCGCGCATGCTGGTGGCGCTGTTGTCGATCGCTATCGGCGCGACGATTCTATCCGGACTCATCACCATTTACTACGACGTGCCGCGCCAGATGGGCGCGCAGTTCCGCGGCTACGGCGCGAATATGATCCTGCTGCCCGGCGATGGCGGGGAGCTTACGATCGAGGCCGCCCAGGACGCTATGTCCGTTATCGAGCGGGAGCAACTGATCGGAGCCTCGCCTTATCGTTACGTTCGGCTTGACATGGTCTCGCGCCAGCAGTCTTTCATGGCGGCGGGAGTGGACTTTGAGCAGGTGCGTAGGACCAGCCCGTATTTCAACGTGGAGGGTCGGTACCCGGAAAACGATCGCGAGGTGTTGGTGGGCAAGTTTATCGCGGACACGATCGGGGTTAGGCTGAACGGCGTGATGGAGCTGACATACCAGCCGGCGGCGGAGTCGCCCTCCGAAGGCTTGCGCGAGGGTGGATTCGCGCCGGGCGAGGTGTTGAGCGGCGGCGCGGAAGGATGGAACGGCGGCAGGGTTTATGTATCTGTAAAAATTGATGGCGATGGGTTTATTGAGTCCGTAGAGGTGGACGCGTCCAGCCAGACCCCGGAGATAGGCGGCGCTTGCGAGACGGAGGATTTTACCAGTAGGTTTATTGGCAAGAAATTGCCCGTTGCGTTGGGCGTGGATGTGGACGCGATAACGGGGGCAACCGTTACATCCGCCGCGGTGGTCGAGGCCGTGAACAACGCTAGCGCATCGGCGGCTGTTGCCGGGAGCAAAACCATTAACTATACGGTATCCGGCATACTCGATACGGGCGGCGATGAAGAGGGTTATGTATTCCTCTCGCTTGACGGCATGGCGGCGCTGGCGGGCGGCTCCGGCAGTCTTGACGTTATGGAGTTGAGCGTGTCTGCTGCGCAGGACGAGTTGGAGCGTTACGCGTCGATTATAAATGAAGGCGGTGCGGTCGCCGCGCGGCTGGTTAAGAGGGTGACGCGCTCCGAGACGGCGGTGCTGTCCAGATTGCAGGCGCTGGTGTTCCTCGTGACGGCGGTGGTGCTTCTGCTTACGACGATCTGCGTATCCACGACGATGATGGCGGTGATATCGGAAAGCCGCAAGGAGATAGGCTTGCGCAAGGCGCTGGGAGCGTCCGACGGCGGGATCCGATCGGAGTTTATCGGCGAGGCGCTGCTGCTGGGCATACTGGGCGGAGCGTCGGGTGCGCTGATGGGGTTCGCGTTCGCGCAGTTGGTGAGCGTGAACGTGTTTGGATCATCCATTACTTTCCAGCCGATGCTTCTGCCCGTCGCGGTGCTGGTATCCATGGCGGTCACCTGCGTATCCTGTCTGCTGCCCATCAAGCGCGCGGTCGCGATCGATCCCGCGCTGGTGCTCAAGGGTGAGTAAGCGTACCGGGGCGCGCGTCCCGACCAACGATAAGGAGACATATAGCGCATGAGCCTTTTGGAACTTAGGAATATATCCAAACTATACGGCGACTTGAAAGCCCTGGACGATGTGAGCCTGAGCGTCGAGCGCGGCGAGTGGATCGCGATAATGGGTCCGTCCGGTTCGGGCAAGAGCACGCTGATGAACATCATCGGCTGTATGGATAAGCCCACGATGGGCGAGGCGCTGATGGACGGCGTGGATATCGCCAAGGAGAACAGGAAGAAACTGACGGAGATCCGCCGCGACAAGATAGGGCTGGTTTTCCAGCAGTTCCACATGATCAACTACCTGACCGCCGTTGAAAACGTGATGGTCGCGCAGTATTACCACTCGATGCCCGACGAGGCCGAGGCGCTGGAGGCTCTTGAGAGGGTGGGTCTGCGCGAGCGCGCGAAGCATCTGCCCAGCCAGCTTTCCGGAGGCGAACAGCAGCGCGTATGCGTGGCCCGCGCGCTGATCAACCATCCGGAGATTATCCTAGCCGACGAGCCTACCGGCAACCTTGACGAGGCGAACGAGAAGATCGCTCTTGATCTATTCAGCCAGCTTCACAAAGAGGGCACGACGCTGATCGTCGTGACGCACGATCCCGAGGTGGCCGACGTTGCGCAGCGTATCATCGTGCTGGATCATGGGCGGATCGCGAGGGTGGCTAGAGGCGCTTCCGTCGCGGGAGCGTGAGGATGACGGCGCGCCCGCGACGGATTATTATGCGAGAATGGCGGCGTGCCTACGACGGGTAATTGAGCGAGAATGGCGGCGTGCCTAAGCCGTCGCCACTCTGCGCAGTGTGACCCTCACCGCCGGAACAGCCGCGATTGCCATGCATATCAACGCTTCCACCGCGAGGTATGTGCCGTTATAGGCCATCGAGTACAGCCAAGGGTTGGATGCGCCGGCGTATTCGCTGAAGAATACCACCCCCGACAGTACCGACGCTATGAACCGTCCCGCGACTCCGGCGGCTATTCCCATTATGAATCCATAATTCTCTGGCATAGACCGGAACAATGCCGCCAGCGCCAGCATCCCGAACGCGATCGGGTAATCCAGCAGGAGCTGCCAGGCGTTCAGTATCCAGAAATCCTGCAGAAGCTGCAGCATACCATACGCTATGCCAGCCAGCAGTCCCGGCGCGAACCCGAAATAGTAAGCGAACGCGAGTATCGGCAGCATGGACGCCGGTGTGACGCTCCCGCCCTGCGGCATCCTGAACAGTCTCACGCTGGACAGCACGAACGCCAGCGCCACGCACAGAGCGCCTATCGCCAGCGTTTTCGGGGAGCCTAGCTGCTTGCGGTCTCTGGCGAGCGTGATAACGCCCGCGCCCAGCAGCGTCAGTGCGGCTAGCGCGCCCCACGCCGCGCCTGAAATCTCCGTGAACTTCTCGAACACGATCCATTCCTCCCATACAAAAATCCCGCATGCGGCGCGCGCGTGCGGGAAGCGGTACCATCGGTCGCGGACTGGTAAAACCAGTCCTGCGGTCTTCCGGCGCTTCCCTACGGTAGGATTACCTACACAGGTTCCAAGGGTCGAGCCGCACCGCGATTGCGGTGTGTCGCTCTCTCAGCCTTTCGGCGCCCCCAGCGGATAGGAATATGTTAACACAGTTTCGTCCGGGAGTCAACGCGTTTGATTATGACGTTTCTCCCAGTCGGCGGTTACGTCCATCGCGAAGTGCGCGGACTTTTCCTTTTGCGCGTCGGTAAGGTTTCCGCCGTGCATGCCCAGCAGCGCGTAGCCTCTGTGCAGCATCTTGAGCATCAGCGTATGGGCGTTGACTGGGATGCCGATCTCGGCCGCGATCCGCTGCACGCGGGTTATCACGGAGGACATGCCCCCCGCGGTGCCGAACGCCGCGATCTCGCCCACGTTATCACGATCGATATCCTTTAACCAAGCCGTCAGCCGCTTGTCCGCGTCCCAAGCGTAAACGCCGCCGCCCACAAACAGTACGTCCACCTTCTCCGTAATCGGCGCGCCAATGGATTCAGCCTGAATCCCCAGCGCGGACGCGATAGCCTCCGCGACGGCGCGCGTGTTGCCGCCCCTCGATTGATACCTGACCGCCGCTTTCATTGTTGGTCTCCTTTATGCCGTATCCGGCTGTTTTCGTATACGTGGATCGATTATATTATAACATACGCGTTGTGATGGGACGGTGAAAT
>JAIRSO010000071.1 GCA_031255415.1 Oscillospiraceae bacterium | reverse complement strand
TAGGCGAAAACGCGGATGACTATTTCGAAGGCCCGACCGATTACAGCGAGTTCCCAAACGGCGATATAGGCAGAGGCATCAGCGCGGTCACGCCGTATCCGCCGCGCTCGCTGCGCGATCTGAACCTCCCCGTAGTATCCAACTGCAACGCGGACGCGCAGTCCATCACCGCGTGCGCGACGGACACGACGCATCTTTTCTGGACCGCGATCCCCAACGAGGTGCGCGTGGTATGCGGGCGCGTACTGGTCGGGCCGTTCCGGCTGCATTCGACGGTGGGATCGGTCGATCCGCCCAGATGGGAGATCAAGAACACCTGCGGATGCAACGAAAGCCCCAGCAATCCCGAATACGACGAGTCCGGCCCGCAATGCGCGCCTGGCGGAGCGTGGTATCACACCACGCACTGTTCCAATCTGTTCACGTTCACCGATTACTGCGGCAACCCCATATGCTGCGAAGCCGGATCGTTTGACACCGGAAGCAAGTTCCCCGACGATCCCTGCCTGGATACGGACTTTTATATCGCGGTGAAGATAACGGGCCGGTATATGTGCTTCACGCTGTGCGTTGAGACGCAGTATAGGCAGGTCGTGGTAATGATGTTCCCGAACGTCACGCAAGCGGTGGGCGCGCGATGCCCGAACGCCGCCATCACCCCGGAAGTGGCGTGCATGTGCGTATGCGTCGAAACGCCGCAGGAGGACGGCGCGCCGGATATGTTCCCGCCGCCCGCTATCTTCCCGCCGCCGCCCGAACCGATAAGGGTGCGCATGCCCCAGCAGATTATGCCCCAGCCGTTCCTGGTCGCGCCGCCTCCCCCGCCCAGGCCGCCCAGGCCGCCGGAGTTCCCGCCGCCGATAGTGATACCCCCGCCTCCGCCTCCGCCTCCGATGCCGCCCAGGGTGGTTCAGCCGGTCATCATACCGCCGCCCGCGCCGCCCCTGCTGCCGGAGCGCATGCCTGCGTGCGATCCGATCATAGTCACGCCGCCGCCGCTATGCCCGACGCTGCCGGAGATTCCCCCGCCAGCGCCCGTGATAGTCGCGCCGCCCGTCAATATGCGCGAGCCGGTCATACTGCCGCCTATGCCTCCGCTGCCTCCGTCCATGAGAGGCGCGAGGCCGGCCGTATTGCCGCGAGGATACTCGCCGCGCGAGGCGGGGCCGCCCTGTCCGCCCAGACCCGTCTCGCCGATCAACGGCGCGCCGCCGCCCATGCCCGGGTACGAATCGCCGCCGATACCGGGCATGCCGCCGCCGTGGCCTGTCACGCCTCCTCCGAGACGATGATCCGCGCGCGGCGCGAACCAAACGCGCATCCGGCTCCCTCCGCGACAACGGAGGGAGCCTCCCGTTGGGTATATAGCATGAGACATGTTTCTGAACGCATAGGTATTAGTCACACGCGCCGCCGCGAATCCCCGGCTTCATCGCGAATCCGCGCTCGCCGGCTCCGCGTCCTGATATTCTGCGCCTAAGGAGTGATCGCCGATGCCGTGCAACGTTACCCGCAGCAGCGACAGGGGTTTTTCAGATATAGAAGCGGCGAGGCGTTCGTCATACGACTATACGGCGGAGCCGCCCGACCCGAACAAACTAGCCCTCAATATGTACGGCATGCGCGACGCGTACCGTGATCCGCCGCTGAACCCCAACGCGCCCCGATCCACCCGCATAGTGGGCGGCTCGCCTCGCGCCGCCAGCAATCCGTTCATGGCCCCGTACAACAACGGCGCGGATCAATTGCGCCTGGACATGGCGGACCGCCGCGCGGTCATACTCAACAACGCGTATATCAACACGTACACCACCGAACAGATACTGCGCGACTACCGTCCCAAACAGCCGCCCGCCGAACTGACCAACCAGCCTATCATCGGCGACTCCGGCATTACGACGAGCGCGATCATGGCCTCGCCTATCAACTCGTCGCTGTCTCTGCACGGTTACACGCTCGTCATCCCCGCGTCCATCGACGAGGAGACGGGAGTCGACTACCCGCCGGGCGAGATAGATATAGTGCCATACCAGAGCGACACGGAGGGATGCGTCCCGCCGATATATTACATGCAGCCATACATGCCGCCGATCGTGTCGGACGATGGGTGCACCGCGTCCGATTACCCCGAATCCGCAGACCGCATGCGCGGATACGACTCGCCGCAGGCGCGGATCCCGCTCAGCGACCGCGCGCCCAGCGTACTGTGCGCGGTCACGTGGCTTCTCGCCAACGGATACGGCCTAGGCACCGATCTTGGCGATTGGCGAACCAAACTAGGCGCGTACAACGTGGACGAATACGAAGCCCAGTATATCACGCAGGCCGCGATATGGATCGTGGAGGGGGTCGTGCCGGAAGACTCCGCGTTCGCGCCGCACGGCGATAAATATACGGGCGATCCCACCCTGCCCCAGCAAAACGGCGCGCTGCGCAAACTAATCGCGATGGCGCGCGACTACGCCGCGGACAACGAGTGCGAACGCAACCCCGGCGATCCCATCACCGGGATAACCACCCCGCGCGGCGGGGTATATCGCAAGAACAATACCGGAAGCATCGCGCGGATGATCCCGACTGAGCACTCGGGCGTGGCGGAGCCGCAGTACCAACGCGTACCCGGCAGCGTCAGCCAGCTTAACACGTGCAGCGCGGACGGCACGCAGGTCTGCGCGAAGTTCCTGGATCAAACAGCCGGGCACGGCAGATTGTCACATCTGATTCCGGGCAGGGATATAACCGTTCGGATCGTATGCGGGCGGCTGCTGGTCGGGCCGTTCCGATCGTGCTCGCCAGTGGCTAAGGTCGTCGCCGCGTGCGGATGCATGAACGGATTCTCTTACTCGTTCACCGATTACTGCGGCAACCCACTGTACCACAAGGTGTGCGTATCGAACAACGGCGATCCCATCGACCCGCCGGACGCGCTGGTCAACTGCGTCACGGGCAGCGCTGGAGCCCTCACCTGCACCAGCGGCTACATATGCATGCAGTGCAATACGAACCTGGAGGGAGTCAACGCCGCGCATATACCCAACTGCCAGGAATTCTATATCGCGTTCAGGATCACGCAGAAGTACTTATGTTTTCAATTATGTTCCGAGTGCGAATTGACCCGCAGCGTCGTGTGGTTCCTGGAAAACCCGGCGGACGGACGCCGCGCCGCGATGCGCCTTAGCGACGAGTGCAACTATTGGCAGCAGATCATCGAGACCACATGCACATGCGTATGCGTCGAGCTGCCCATCGACGAGCCGGAGACCGAACCGGAGCATCTGAATTACCCGCCGATCATCTACCCGCAGACGCGCACGCCCGTGATCGTCGAGGAAGCCGGATGCCCGATCGTGCCCGATCCGATCGTGTTCCTGTCCCCGCCTCCGCCCGACCCGCCGGAGCCTCCGACATTCCCGCCGCCCGTGCTGCTGCCGCCGCCTCAGCGCCCCGCGCAGCCTCTGCCGACGATATTCGCGCCGCCCATCGTACTGCCTCAAAAGAAACCCGTTCGACCCGACCCCATACCGCCCCCGCCCAGGCCTATACTCGAGGCTCCGAGGCCTCCCGCGCCCGTATTGCCGCCTCTGCCTCTGCCGCCTCCCGTCGTTATCACGCCCGTTCGGACGGTGCGCCGCCCGGTCATGCTGCCCCCGCCGCCCCCGCTCCCGGCCAGCGCGGTCGGCGCGCGTCCCGCCATGGTGGGCAATCCGCCGCCCCCGCCGTGCCCCGAGCCTCTATGCCCGCCCGTGTGCGACATAGACTCCAAGACCCCGCTTCAAGCCGTGATGACCCCGGAACAGATAGATCGGCTGCTGCATCCGGACGCACCCGTGAAGCGCGGCGGGCTGGGCAGTTTCGTTCAGCCGGGCACGCCTCCCGCAGGGATCATACCGCCGTTCCACGAGGGCGAATGCGGCGTGGCCTGCGGCGAGACCCCCGTCATACCGCCGTATCCTGGGATGATGGGCAGCGGCGTGCCTACCGATCCGATACGCTTATCGCCAATACCGTGCGGGCCGTTTGGAGCGCCGGGCGCGCAAGGCGCGCAAACCACGCCAGCCGCGCCGAAGGGCGTTCCGCCCTCGCAGACGCCGTTCTACGCGCCGAACCATCCCAATCCGAAGCAGACCGTCAGCTTCCCGCCTCCGCGCAAGAGCTGAACGCTACGGAGTTAATCACAGCTAAAATGCAGGAATCTCCAGGGTTCCTGCATTTTGGCTGTTTGTTTATCAAAGAGAGGCTTGTGCTGACGTATAGTTTATGTTACAATGCATGCGTTGGCTGTATATCCTTTACTTTGATCCATCAAATCTGAACGGAGGGATTGTTAGGCATGAAGAATGGACGCTTACTCGCGCTGACGCTCGCCGCGGCGCTGCTGCTGTCGATCGGCGCGCCCGCGCTGGCAGACACGATCAAGATCGGCGGTCTCGCGCCGCTGACGGGCGCGGTAGCGCAGTACGGGATAGCCGTTAAGAACGGCGTGGATCTGTATGTCGAACAGCTCAACGCCGCTGGCGGTATCAACGGCGATACGGTCGAGATGGTATGGTACGACGAGAAGGGCGACGAGGTCGAGGCCATCAACGCGTTCAACCTGCTCGTCAACAACGATAAGGTGGTCGGTATCATCGGCGACGTTACCAGCCGCCCGACCCTGGCTGTAGCCGAGCGCGTGCGCGAGATCGGGATCCCGATGATCACCGCGTCCGCAACCAGCTACGACGTGACGACGGACAACCCATCGATATTCCGCTCCTGTTTCCTCGATCCGTTCCAAGCGTCGATAATGGCGGACTTCGCGCGCGACGCTCTGGACGCGAAGAAGGTAGCCGTCATCTATGACATAGCGGACGATTACTCGCTGGGCCTGGCCGAGGCGTTCAGGGATCAGGCGATCAAGAACGGGCAGGAGGTCGTCGCGTATGAATCCGGCACGGCGACGGACGTGGATTTCTCCGCCCAGCTTACCAGCATCGCGGCGAAGGAGCCGGACGCGCTATTCGTGGCGTACTACTACGGCCCCGCCGCGCTGATCGTGCAGCAGGCGGCGAAGCCGGAGATCGGGCTGGACTGCTACTTCCTGGGCGCGGACGGCATCGCGGGCATCGAGGCGACTATAAGCGATACCTCGCTGCTGGACGGCAAGTTCTTCTACTCCGACCACTTCGCGACCGATTCTGACGATCCGGCGGTTCAGGACTTCATCAAGGCGTATGAAGCCAAGTATAACGAGCCTTACAAGATGGCGTTCAACGCGACCGGATACGACGCTGTGCTGCTGCTGTGCGAGGCTATCAAGGCCGCCGGCTCGACGGACTACGCGGACGTGACCGCCGCGCTGAAAGCGTCGGACAACGTGCAGGGCGTTACCAGCGCGTACACCTTCGACGATCATAACGATCCGATCAAGAGCGCGTACATCATGACGTTCGTCGATGGCAAGCAGAGCTTCAAACAGAAGCAGGAGCCGTAAGCATAGTATAACCTATCAAGACGGACTCTCCCCGACGCTTTCAGCCGGGAGAGTCCGTCTCTTTTTGAGCGCGGCTATATTCCGATTACAACCCGCGCGTCATACGGTTAACGTCCAGTTAGCATCAAGCTAACATCAAGCTAACATTCAATTTCCATCCAGTTAGCATCCAATTACCAACCAGTCTCCGCCCCCGCTCCCGACCAGTCGAACGGCGCAAACCCCGCCTCGTATGCCGCAGAGTCCTCCGCTAACGTAAAGTCCCCCTTCGCGGGATCAGCCAGCCCGGGATTCATCACCACCGCCATATCCGTAAACCCAAACGACTCCAGCACCGTCCGCAGATTCGCGCGCGAGTTGGGATCCCAATATAGATTAGGCCCGCTCTGCAGTATGAGTCCCTCCGGCGTATCCGCGAACATGGTCTTGCCGGTTCCGTAGAATATATTGCCGGACAGCGTCACGCCAGGCTCGTCCTGCTTGCGCGATACCGCCGCCTGGCCTCGCTTGTTGTTCGCGAATATATTGGACAGCGCGATGTTGCCGCTCCCTTTATGCACAAATAACCCTTGCGACGCGCAGTCGTACACCAGATTGTTTATGACGAGTATCTCCGCAGAGCCTTCGTCTAGATAGATACCCCAGCCGCCATAGCCGTCGTTGAGCGAGTATCGCACGTCGTGGATCACGTTGCCGGATACCACCGTTCCCGGCTGTCTGCCCAGCAGATATATGCCGCCCATATCGGACAGGCTGCCGCTGCCGATGTTGTATATTAGATTGTCGGAGATGGTAACGTCACGCGTCGCGTTGTAACCGCCGCCCCAGACCCAGCCTACGGATATCGCGGTATACGCGCCGTCGCGGATCGTGTTGCCGGATATGGCGCAGTCGGACGCGTGAACCAGCAATACGCCCACCGCGTTGCGGTAGTTCACTCCATAATCGCGTATCTCGTTGCCGATAACGCTGACGCGCTCGTCGCGCATCGGGCTTCGGCGTTCGTTCACGCCGTGTATGAATACCCCGTTCGCTCCCACCCGCTCGAATAGCGAACGCGCCACGCTGGAGTCGGTCACGCCTCTATCCAGCTTCAGCGCGGTTCCGCCCAGGTCGCGGAACACGCATTCATCAAACTCTATAAACCCGCCTCTCGACGCGAACACAGCCGCTTCCACGTCATACGCGGCTTGCGGGAAGTCCGTCGAGTCGGACAACGACCACCCCGTATGGGTGAACTCTATCCCTTTAAACGTTATGTTGGATATCCCGTCCAGCGTCATGATCCGTTCGGCGACTCCCGCGCGCAGCGTCAGCCGGGTTATATCCCAGTCGGGCTTGGGGACGACATACAGTATCCCCGCGTTCCTATCCAGATACCATGATCCGGGATTCTTCAACCCCTCGCGAACGTTCTCGAAGTAATATTGATCCCCAGGCCACACGGCTAGGCTGGTAGGCCTCGACAGATCGATCCTGCCCGTCTGCGCGTCGTAGCCGCGCAGGTAAGCAATTTCATCCTTCCACAGATGGAGCACGCGCACGATAACGCCGTTCATATCCGAAAACGAGTCGGGGCTATGCGGCAGTTTGCGTAGATCGTCTCCCGCGTAGAACGCGCGGAAGCCGTTCACGTTGGATAATTCGCCTTCGCTTCCGTATCGCAGCGGGTGAACCGCGTCGCTAAGCTCCGCGCGATCCGCTTTCAAGTAACCCGTTTGAGGATAACGATTGAGCGGCAGAGCGCCGTCCTCATCATACAGCGCGAGCACGGACGCGTTAAGATACCTCGCGGATAACCCCGGCACGAACGCTGTCCATACGGCGACGCCATCGATTATCGTCTCGGTGAAACCCGCGATAGGAATCCCCGCGTCGAGAACCGGGCGCTGTCCCGGCAGGGCGCGGTATACAACATTATCCCTGTCCTCGCTTGTGAAAATTATCTCTTCATCTATATCGTACACGCCGCCCTGTATCCACACCGTTACGATGTGATCGCCGGGGATACTTCGCAGACGCTCCCGCGCCGCGTCCAGCGAGGGCAGAGGATCGCCGATACCGCCGGAACCTCCCGGCTTGCCGGACGGCGATACGTATAAATCCGTCTCCACGCCAGCCGAGCCGGGGTAATCGGCGCGCGCGGATGGCGCGGCGGCAATGATCACGAACAGCGCCATCCACATAATTAAACGGACGACACGCAGCATTATACATCCTCCCGCCGCATCATTTGAGCCGCCAGGCAGGGAATCGGCCGCCCGCGTCGAATCGTTTACCGTGTACATCGACGCGTCGGCATGGATTTTCCGGTGGAATCCAGCCGGTATACGTCTGATTGTACCCTATTCAGAGTCGTTCGACAAGGAGTTGGCGGAAAATGTCTAAAGTGATTCGCGCGCTGGTATGGAATGAATACTATGCCGAGCAAAAGGTCGAGCAGATACGCTCCGTGTATCCGGACGGGATACACGGTCAGATAGCGTCCGCGCTCAATGCCGCGCCTGGCGTTAAGGCGAGGACGGCGACGCTTGAGGAACCCGAACACGGCCTCACGGAGGCGGTATTGTCCGAGACGGACGTGCTGTTCTGGTGGGGGCACGGCTTGCACGAGAAGGTGGAGGACGCGATAGCCGATAGGGTCGTGAACCATGTGCGGGACGGGATGGGGTTTGTCGCGCTGCACTCCGCGCACGCGTCGAAGCCGTTCACGCGGCTGATGGGCACGCGCACGAGCAGGCTCCGCTGGCATGAGGAGGGGCTAAAGACGCGGCTGTGGAAGATAGACTACACGCACCCGATAGCGGAGGGGATAGGCGACTGCTTCGAACTGGATCGCGAGGAGACATACGGCGAGCGTTTCGATATCCCCGCGCCGGAGAGTTTGGTCTTCATCAGCTGGTATCCCAGCGGCGAGGTGTTCCGCAGCGGGTGCTGTTGGTCTCGCGGCGGGCGGGTGTTCTACTTCCAGCCGGGGCATGAGACGTTCCCCACTTATTATGACGAGAATGTTAAGCGGGTGCTGGTGAACGCGGCGCGCTGGGCCGCGCGTCCCGACCGCATCGGCTATCTAACGGGCGAGACCAAGCCGCTGGAAAACATCGTCTAGTAGTCTGCTAAGTCCAAACCTCAAGTTATGAGCGAGAGATTTTCGTTGCTCGCTAAGGCGAGTGGAGGAGGCGGACTGGAGGTCCGTCGACGGAAAGAACCGACGCGAGCGGCG
>JAIRSO010000056.1 GCA_031255415.1 Oscillospiraceae bacterium | reverse complement strand
TACTGTAAACACTGCCCCGTTCCAGTATATCCCATGCCGGTAGCAGTTGACAGTATCCATCATTTTCCGATATAATGTAAGAAGTTTCGAGCGTTACCGTCCGGCGCGGGCTGTGGGCGGCGCGCTAAGACGGATCGATCCGAACGGAACGGAGTATAAAAGCGGGAGGCGCATATGCGTCTTAAAAATAGGCACGGTACGACGACGAGGCGCGCGGGTATCGCGGCGTGTCTGATGATGGTTATGCTGGCATGCGCTTGCGCGGTTCAGCCGCCGCAGCGGATCGACGGATACATTACGCCAGCGCCCACCGCCGCGCCAGCGGACGATACCCAGACCCCCGAGCCGGACGCTCCCGACGCCGAGCCGACCGCCAGCCCGGACGCGGCTGTCGGTTTGGATGAACCCGCCGCAACGAGCGCGTCCGCGTTCTCGCCCAGGACGATCAGCCGCGCGGAGATATTCTATCCCGGCATGCCGTCCATGATGGGTTTCGTCGACGCGCCCATCACGACGATATACGAAAACACGATGGAAGCCATAGCCGCGAGCGTGAGCCTGCGCTGGCCTGGCGCGGAGCTGCTGACATACCGATACAACACGCAGGTGGACAAATCCGACATGCTTATGCCGCGCGAACAGCTGCTGGCGGCGTTGGTAGAACCGTCGTTCTTCCGCGAGGAACCGATGAACCTGCAGCCGCCGCGCGTGAAGCCGGAGGACGGCGCGCTTCGCGTCCGCACCGGCGAACCGGAGAAGATGAACGAGCCGATCATCAGTTTTTATGAGTCGGCGGATAGGCTGATCCCCGCGCCACTAGGCTCCGCGGCGGGCACGGTGGTCGCGCTCACCGCCAGCGATCCGGACGCGCTTACGATCATCGTCTCCGATCTGCACGAACTGCGCAGCGACGACGGCACGCTGATAGCCGCGTTGAGCCAGAACGCGTTCCAAACCGGACGCTCTATAGGTATCCTAGCCGTGATGAGCGACTTCGCGGGCTATGTGCCCGACATAGGCGCGAACAAGACCGCGTTCGCGTGGGGCGCGCCTCCGACTGGCACGCTGGATTATACGCTGGATTTTACGGATTATAAGGTGGGGGTATCCATCGATCCGCAGACGCGCGCCGCTAAACCCCGCCCGTTCTACGTATTGTGCCTGGGCGAACAGAGCGCGGTCAGCGAGACGCTAACCACGCTGTCGGATCGCCTGGCGAGGGAATTCGCGTCGAATCCGAACTTCGTCCAGCGCGCCGCGCTGTACGGCAGCGACTACGTGCCCGACGGCTACTCGCTCCATGGACGCATGAGCTACGCGGGCGGGCAGGGCGTGACCGCGCTGGCCGATCCCAACGCGCCGGGCGGGTTGTCGCGGATCGAGCTTAAGACCACGTCCAGCCAGCGTTATCTGGAGTGGGTAATCGATTATCCCGCCAATCAAGCCGATCCACGAGCCGGACGATTCCAGGCTGGCGACTTTCAATTCGAGGCGCGCGCAGTAAACGGCGAACAGGCGCTGTCCTTGCCGGGTCTGACGTGGTCGGTGGATCAATCCGACCCGAACGCGGTCAAGATAACGCTAAGGCTGGACTTCTCCGCCGGATCGCCGCCGCGCGGATCGTATAGGCTGGAGATATCGGGCAGCCTAGCCGCGCCGTCAGAGTTGCCGGGCACGGAGTGGGTCGAGCAGTTCGGATGGGATCCAGACGGCGCGGACATGCTCCGCGTCGAGCAAAACCAGATACCTTTCGACGGCAGCAGGACGCTGTATCTATCGCGCCTGTTCAACGCGCTGGGGCAGGCGCACATAGCGCGCGTGGGCAGCGCGCCACTGGGAACGGTCGAGATCGAGTTAGCCGTCTTCGCGTAAGCGGGATCGGCGCGTAATAGAGCCTTATGGAGGCATAATGAACCGAGGAATGAATCGGTTTCTCGCGACGCTGTGGCGCTGGACGCTGATAATACTCGTTTATCTGGCGCTGGGCGTTCCGCTTGCCGGACTGGCTCTGCCCGGCGCGGGCGGGCAGGTGGTCGAACTGCCGATGCTGTTCCAGGGCATGCTGCGCGCCGCCGCCAACAACAGCGGCTTTTTCCCGGATCATACATATTACGAGGCGTGGCAGCGTTACTGCAGCCTGTACGCGATGAACTGCCTGTATATCTCGCTGGCGCTCGTGGGGCTGTGGAACGCGATATACTCGCCGCCGTTGCTGGGGCGCAATCACGAGCGGTCGGCCGCCGCCGCGTTCTGGCTGTTCCTGGTCGCGCATATCGCGGCGCTGCTGGGGTACGCGTTCGTGCATTTCACGATCGATCCGCTGACGTGGGATTGGCTGATACGCCAGCCGCTCCGCCAAGGCGCGATATTGCTGGCTCCGCTATGGCTGGCTCTGCCGTTCGCCGTATCGATTCGCCTGTTGTGCCCGTACAGGGTTTATCCGATGTTCCCCGCTGCGGACAGGATACGCGCGCCGCTGGGGCTTCGGGTTTATTCACATAGAGGTGCGAGATAATGCCTAACCACTTTCTGGTGTTCCTGGGCGGAACGGGCGCGAAGTGCGCGGAGGCGCTGGTCAACCTCGCGGCTGCTGGAGCGGCTGGAGGCGCGGATCTCGCGTACCACATCCTAACCGTGGACGTGGACGCCACGAACGGCAACCGCAAGCGCGCTCTGGAGGCGATAGGCAGATACCAGCTACTGCGCGAGCAGTTCCCCGCGTCCGATAGATTCGTGGGCAGTTCACTGTTCGCGCCGAGGATCACCCATTATGACTGGCATGTCAGGATGCCGGACGTGTTCGCGTTTTCAGCGGGCGTGGACTGCCTCAACGCGATGCGCACGCAGAATAACCCGGACGAGCTAGATTTGATGCGGCTGTTGTATTCGGATGAGGAGATGGGGTTTAATTTCGCGCGCGAGGGTTTCCACGCGATACCCGCGATAGGCGCGCCCGTACTGCAGTATATACTGCGCGAGGGGCTGGGCATGGAGCCGCTGGAGGCGTTCGTGTCGGTGATGCGCGCGGAGGTGGGCGCGCAGTCGCATCTGATATTGGTGGGATCGATCTTCGGCGGAACCGGCGCGTGCGGAGTGCCCGCGCTGATGCGATACTTCACGGATCAAACCTCGGGCGTCGCTCTAGCCGGGCGGCTGCACTCGCACGCGGTACTGCTGCTGCCGTATTACCACTTCGCCGATCCCGGCGGCGACGAGCCGATGGCTGTGCACGCCAGAAGGTTTTATAACAACGCGAGGGGCGCTCTAGCGTTCTATCGGGATATGGAAAAGGAGTTGAAGTACGAGCGGCTGTACCTGATCGGCTCGCCAGTGGATTACAACATGGGCGCTTATCATCCCGGCATGGAGAGCCAGCGCAACCCGCCAACGCTCGTGGAGTGGGAGAGCGCGCTGGCGATCGCGCACTGCGTCAGCACGCCGATCGAGGGGAACGAAGGCGGGCGGCAGTACATACACAGCGTAAGAGGCGGCGGCCCGGAAGGCGCGCCGACGACGCTGAAAATGGCCTGGAGGGATTTCTCTTTGCCAATAGCCGCCCCGGTCGGGACGATGATGAGGTTCTGCGCCGCGTACCTTGGGTACTATAGGCAGTATATAGGAAAGAACAGGCAGAGGGGAACGGGCGTAAAACCGTTCTTTAAGGAGTTGGTGCTGCCGTACCTGGAGACCGTCGAGCATGAGACGCAGGCGTTTCTGGTGCTGGAGGAGTTCTGCCAAAGGTTCTGGGAGTGGGCGAAGGATTCGGTCGCGCACGAGATACTGGAGCAGGCGTGTTTCACGGAGAGGGTTATGAACACGAATGGTTATCCGTACAAGGCGCTTCATCAGCTGGCGCAGGGCGTAGCCGCGCCGAGATGGACGCAGGTAGAGGACGCGATGTTCGACGGGATCAAGCCGCTGAAGGGCGAGGACGAGCGCGCCGAGTACAATGCTGGGTTGTTTGTGCACGGACTCTATGCGCACTGCGCGCCATGATCCGCACCGCGATCGGCTTGAAGTTAGCGCCATCGGGCGGTTCGACGGGCTGTCACATGTTCGGATCGCATCTGAATCCATCGGACACAGCAGCGGACTAACCCGCGATCGACGCGCCGTTGATCCCAACGGACACAGCGGCGGATTGACTCCTAGTTCAGCGCAGTTTTGGAGGTATCATGCCTAAACCTGCCGCGCCTGAAAGGCGCGTTGCGTTACTGCCCCGGCTGGCTCCGGGTCACGGCGTACAGGCTCCTGAAAACGCGCATTGGACCGCGCGCGCGTCGGCCTTGACGCTCGTAAGCCGCGCCGTCGACGTGCCCGACTCCGCCGAGAAAGCGCACTCGATACCCGATCTTTTCAGCCAGTCCATGCAATTCGACTTCGACCTGAGCGTCCGCTCCGCCGAAGCCGTCGCAAGCTGGCAGGGTTTGATCGCCGCGCTTTTGCTGACCACGGGCGGCGGACTGCTGCGCACCCGATCGATCCTGCTGGCTCAATTGCCCAACTCCCCGTTCTCGCGCATACTGCGCGACACTGCGCGCCGCCGCTCGATAGACCGCGTCACGCTGTTTGAACTGCGCCGCACCGATGGCACGTACTCCGCCGCAGCTTTCCGATTCGATTCCATGCCCTCGATGATCTGCCCCGCCGCGCAGCTTCGCGGCCCGTTTGAGCTAAACTGCCCATGGTTGATATCGACCCCGAGCGGCTTCGCGTTCACATCGCCGCGCGCGCTGTTGGCTGATCCCGATCTGCTCCCCGCCGCAATCGCACTGCGCAACGAACTATACGCGTTGCGCGAACGTTCGATCCCCGCCGCTGAAAACCGCGACGGGCTCCAGCTAGGACTCCTACGCGAGTACTTCCAAACCCTCGACGCGATAGGAGACGACGTTTCCGACTTCCCCGTCAACGAGCGCGTCCGGGAACTGCTGTTCACGGAGGAGCGTCCCGTCGCGCCAGCGTCGTCATCTCTCCCCGCGTCCGTGCCGAACGTCTTTACCGACCGCCTCTGCCTATTCCGCGTCGGATCGGATTACAATCACCTTCACGCCGTCCAATCCCCGTCCATGATCGTCCGCCACAACGGCGAGGATACGCCGTGGCACGCGTTGCTCCCGCTCAAGCGCGCTTGGGCGCGGCAGCGCATGCCCGAGATACGCTCAGGCTCTATAAAAGCCCAACTACGCTGGCGGTATGGCGCGGTCGAGGCCTCTATATTAGATAACAATGACGAACCAATAGCCTATCGACTCTACCGCGCGCAGGACTTGATCAACCTCTCCAATACGAAGACCATGCCGCGCGTCGCGGTCTGGCCTCCTAAGTCCATGCCCGGCTGGAGCCGTTACTATCTGTTCCAGTCCGGCACGGAGGATATGCTGCCGCTGGGCGCGGCTCCGCTGGACGCTGACCCG
Source organism: Oscillospiraceae bacterium (assembly GCA_031255415.1). Taxonomy (GTDB): domain Bacteria; phylum Bacillota; class Clostridia; order Christensenellales; family Aristaeellaceae; genus BNUH01. The sequence continues at coordinate 13,036 of JAIRSO010000056.1, read as the reverse complement.
GGCGCTATCGGCGAGGTAACCCTGCTGACCCGCATGCCGGACGGACTGTCGTTCTCGCTGGGCAAGGAGGAAACCGGGGTGCTCGCTCCGCGTTTCGACACAATCATCAACCCAAAGTCGCGCGAGATAAACATCGGTTTCGACTTCGGCACCACGGGCACCACCGTATACAAGCATGATCCGTCCTCTGGCGTTACCGCGCCGCTGTCGTTCGCGAAGGACGGCGCGCTGTTCATATTCGGGCGCGCGCCGGACGCGGAGTTGGACATGACCGCCCGGTTCGTCAACGACAACATCGCCGACCGCGCGACGCATTACACCCTTCTTCGACGCAAAGAGGAGCCTTTGCAGGAAGGCCGCGCGTTGATCCAGACGGCGATACCGTTCCTGTGGGAGTCGCGCTTCCGCCCGGAATTGATCCGCGACGTGTCCGACGATCTCAAGTGGAGCGCGCTGGGATCGGATAAACTGCGCGCGCACCTGTTCCTGGAGCAATACCTGATGATGGCGTTGTGGCACGCTGCGTCGCACGGCGCGAAGTACGTGCACTGGCGCGCGTCATACCCGCTCTCGATGCTCGGTCGCCAGCAGGAGGATTATGTTTCCAAGATGCAGGCGATCATCGCGAGCCTGTGCCAGAACGCGTACCGCGTCCCATACGACGCGAATTTCTGCTCGGAGTCGGAGGCCGTCGGGTTTATGCTGATGGATAACGGGGTGCAGGCGCGGTTCATGGACGGATTGACGGTCAACGATGAGACGGGATTCTTCTGCATCGATATAGGCGGCGGCACGACCGATATGTCGCTGTGGATGGGTCGTCGATTGCTGATGCAGGCCTCGTTGAAGTGGGCTGGCAACGCGATACTCTGCGACACGGTCACGCGCGAGAATCACGGCCCCGACCGCGAGCCTCGTCGGAACCTTATAGATTCGTTCTTCTCGTTCAGGGGGCAGTCTGCGGCGCCCGAGCATCGCGCCGCGCTAGCCGCCGCTCTTGAAGAGGGGCGCACGGGCGAGTTCCGGCGCGTGTGGAACGTACTCGCCGACGAGATCGCCGACTCGATCAAGGGATTGCACCGCACCGCAGAGCCGCTGCTTAACTATATCAACATACTGCGTTTCAATCTATACCTGCTGTTCTACTTCGCGGGATGGATGGCGCGCGAGGCCGCCGGGGAACTGGGCGAGTCGAAAGCGTCCGGGCTGACGGGCAGGCCGCTGCCGGTCGCGGCGCTGGGCAACGGCGCGAAGATGCTGATGATGCTGTATAACGACGTAGAGCTTATCACGCAGACGGACAAGGACGGCGTGGAGCGTCTGCGCCCGGTAGAGCGGCGCAACGAGTCGCGCTATCATGAGGAGATGGCTCGGCTCAAGCGCGCGTTCACGGTGGGATGCGGCGGCGCGCGCATCGACGCGACGATCATCGAGCCGTTCATGCCCAAGCAGGAAACCGCGTCCGGGCTGGCGCTAGCGCCGGAGGCGTATCTGCTGCGCCGCGCGTCCGCTCTGGCTGACGACGCGCGGCGCTCAAGCTGGCCTAACGGCAGCGCTTACAAGACATCTGACGACGGGGTGATGTACCAGGCGATGACGGACGATTTCAAGGAGTTGATCGACGGCAGTTTCGCGGCTCTGCGCGAGGCGTTCGACGACGACGCGGAGTTTTTGGAATTCCTCTCGTCCGTGTTCGATCCGCCGCAGGGCGCGGATAGATACAGCTTCGAGGCGTATTTCCGTGGCGTATGGCTGCAGTGCAAACGGCATAATCCGGAGCCGACTCTGCCCGGACAGCCGCTGCCGCATAAGAACTCGATAGCGGGGCGTTTCGTCGAGGTTTTAGCCGCGATGAACAGAATGATGCGTACCGCGTGACCTAACGGGGAATAATGAGGCAACGCGCGGAGCTAACCGATTCGCGGAACCAACGGTTAACGAAACCAATGGTCAACGAGATCAACGGTCAACGGGACCAATGGTTAAAAGGAACCAACGGTTAACGGAACCAACGGTCAACGCAATGAAACTAACGATCAACGATATGTCCGGGACGGAGGCGGCGGTCGAATTGGAATGGAATGTTGGGAGCCTGGCGATGGGGGCGGCGTTTTTATCGGGCATGACGCTGGCGATGAGCATAGCGCTGCTGACGCTGCTGGTGCGGCTGAACCGCCGCGCTCAGTCGCTGGAAAACTGGATGGCGCGCGAGTTCGCGCGGCTGCATGAGAACATGGGCGCGCTGCATCGATTGCTGATGGAGCAGGCGCAGCGCTCGTCCATCGGCGCTCTGCCGTCCGGGACGGCGCAGCCGCACTCGCAGGGCGCGATCCAGCCGGGCGTATCCGACATGCAGCAGTATTACCAACCCTCGCCCTTCGCGCCTCCGCGCCGACCGGTTCAGATGAGCGCGCCGGCGGATCGATTCGTACCCGCGCACGGCAAGGAGCTGGTCCAGGCGGTGAATAATCTGCTCGTATCCAACCAGCCCTTTAACTTTTCCGAGTCGCTGCAGGAGACGCACCCGCGCCTGACGCTGCTTCGGATGTCGCCGCGAGGCACGCCTGATCTATGGTCGGCGGCGGTGCTGCTGGATCCGGGCGGCGAGGGTTATTTCTCCTGGATCGATCAAAACCGCGCTTACCTGTTCCCCAACTACGATCGATTCTCCACCACTCACGATCCGAAACTGCTGTTCGACGGCGCGAGGCTGGACGCGCGCATACACGCGGTGATCAAGCCAGCCGTGCTGGCGCGATCCAGCGACGGGGCGTGGCAGCTGGTTGACAAAGGGCAGGTTCAGATGAGGTGAATAGAGGTGATTAAAATGAAGAGACGCTTCGCGACCGCGACGTTGGCGATCATAATGGCTATTACGCTCGTCCCGCTTGCGGCGCTGGCGGACTGGAGCGCGCCGGAGGCAAACCTCGCGGCGTTAGAGGAACAATACGCGCAGGCCATCCCGGATTACAAGCGCATCCGCTACGGCGCGGAGAGCGACGACGTGCAGCGCGTCAAACAGCAGCTGCGCGATTTAGGATTCTTTGATAACCGTATAAACACCAGTTACTTCCGCACGCTGGAGATAGCCGCGCGCGTGTTCTGCCAGCAGGCGCGCATAGGCGGCGACGGACGCGAGATAACCCCGCTGATGCAGGCGATGCTAGCCGATCCATCAGCGCAGCGCGCGGTCTCGCCCGGTATCAACATATACACATACTCCAGCACGCGCGACGAAACGAAATTCCTCACGTTCACATTCGCGCAGCTTCAGCGTCCTAACACGCGGATCGACGCGAGCGTTGGGATAAGGGGCAGGGTAGTCGGGGTGAGCAACGAGGGCAGTATCCAGTATATGTCGATGATGATGGAGGATCGCGCCGACCGGATCGTATACATAGTGTATCAGCCGCTGCCGCGCACGACTCGGTTTCAGGCGGGCGACGCGGTGGCTGTGTTCGGCGTGACGCAGGGCATGCAGTCGCTGCCGTATGACGGTATGCGCGAGGAACAACTGCTCATTCAAGCGGATCGCGTCGGGTATCAGTAGAGGATGGATTGCGCAGAGTATCGATCAAGAATGGAGCGTGCAGGGTATCGATCAAGAATAGATCGCGCAGAGTATCGATCAAGGATGGAGCGCGCAGTGCGTCGATAGCAAGCGGCAAGACGCGCGTCACGCAATCTTAACATACATATCCCGGCAATGCACTTGGCAACCGCGAACGCCTCCCATATAATGAACGCATGCGGTACTACGTTGCAAATGAGGTGATCGCGTGCGCTGCTTTGTTATATTGTTATTGATTGTATCCTTGACGATGGTTCCGTTTTGCGCGGCGCGCGCCGACGATCCACCGTTGTACAGCGTAGAGTGGTCGCGGCTGCTGGGCGGCGAGGGCGACGAGCTTGTCGGGATCACTGCGGCGGACGACGGCAGGATATGGCTGGTCGGCTCGGCGGTAAGCGAGTCTGACGACGCTTGGGGCGGCATAGATGGCTGGGTCGCGGTGCTAGACGAAGGCGGCGCGCCGATCTGGTCGAAACGGTTCGGCGGCAAGGGCGACGATAGGCTGATCGAGGCAGCCGCTCTGACCGACGGCGGCGCGGTAATCCTGGGCACGACTACGTCCGGCGATGGACAGGTGCGCAATTATCGCGGCGGGGTGGACGCTTGGGTGATACGCGTCGACGCGGATGGCGGCCTGGTCTGGCAGAAGTGCCTGGGCGGTACGCGCGACGACAGCCTGGACGCGATGCTCGTCGTGACCAATGTAGTCATCGATAGTTTCACAAGGGAGGATCGTATTTTCCTAGCCGGATGGTCGATGAGTTATAATCATGATCTGAATATGAACGCCGGCGGCAAGGATGCTTGGATGTGCGCGATCCGGTTGGAAGACGGGCGCTCCGTGTGGCATTATCGCGCGGGAGAGCCGATGGACGATTGGTTCGATATGATACTGCCCGACAGGCTGGGCATGACCGCGATAGGCGGCGTGACGCTGGACGACGCGCAGGGCGGGCAGCGCGTCACTCCTGCGCTGACGATATTGAGCATCGACGGACGCGAGGAGTCCGCGTTCCGTTTGCCGATGAAGGACGACGCTTGGATCAACGACGCGGTCTCGACGGGCGAGGGCTGGATGGTGGCTGGAAAGATGGGCGGCGATAACTCGGATGCTTGGTTGGGGCGCGTCGTCTCGGACGGATCGTTCACCGCGACTTATATGGAAGGCAACACCAACGGCGAGATGATCGCGGTGCGGCAGTACTCGCCCAACATAACGCTGGCGGCGGGCACGCTGGAGTCGGAGGGATCGGGATTGCCGGGCGTGCATGGAGGCCGCGACGCTTGGACGGTAGGATTGACGCGCGATAGGGTGCAGTGGGAACAGGCGCTGGGCGGCAACGGGGAGACCACGCCGCTGTTGATAACGCGCAGGAACGACGGACGGTATGTGATAGCGCTGGCGACCGACGCGGCGGACGGCGACTTATCGCCTAGGGATCAGCGCGGGGTGGGCTGGCTGGCGTTATTGGATACGAATGGCAATCTGCTGCGACAGGCGGTGATAGCGCCGTATATGGATCAACGATTCACAGCCGCCGTCACTATGGATAGCGGCATAGCGTTCCTAGGCGGCGCGCTTGATCCTGACGGACGATGGCTGGCGGCGGTGGTGATGGCGGGACAATAGTTGCGATTCATACTGTTGATCGTTAACCGCTCGTTATAATATTACTCTCCATACCCCCGCATGCTATATCGTTACACAGCCTCGCCCTGCGCGTACCACTTGCCCTGCTCCAGGTAGAGGCGCGCGTACTCGCCGTCTTTCTGCAATAATTCGCCGTGCGTGCCGTCCTCCACTACCTTGCCGCCCTTGAACACGATGATCCTGTCCGCCAGCGCTGCGGCGGAGATACGGTGCGTCACGAACAGAACGGTTTTATCCTCAGCCAGCGCGACATACTTTTTGAAAACCTCCGCCTCAGCCAGAGGATCGAGGTTCCCGGTTGGTTCGTCCAGGATGATGAGGCTGCGGTTCCTGTACGCGGCGCGCGCGATTGCCAGCTTCTGCCATTGTCCGCCGGACAGATCCACGCCGCCGCTGTCCTTGCCGAGGAAAGCGCCTTTATCCGCAGCTTCGAATCCCGCGAAAGACAGCGCCGCGTCTATCGCGCGTTCATCGCGCGGCTTGGCAACGTCGCCAAAGAAAACATTGTCGCCGGAGGTGAACGTGGTATACCTCGCGGGATCCTGCATCACAGCGCCCAGAGCGTCTATGCCGGGCTCGCGCATCTCGCCGCTGGACGGCGATAACATCCCGGTAATGAGTTTCACGAACGTGGTCTTGCCCGCGCCGTTCTCGCCGACCAGCGCGACCTTCTCGCCTTCGCGGATCGCGAGCGTAACGCCGTCCAGCACATACGCGTCGGTCAGAGGGTAACGGTAACGCAGGTTCTCGCACGCGATAACGTCGGATCGATCCGCCGCGTTCCCGCTCGACGACTCCGGCAGCGACGCTAAATCGCTCCACTGCGCGGCTTCGTTCTTCTTGGATATAAACGACGTCACCGCGCGCAGGAGATGCATCACGTCGTTTGACAGCGTATTGGTCAACTGGATGACGGCAGCCAGCGCGCCCAGCGTTATCCTGCCCGCCGCCATCAGCATAACGGCAAGGACGCATCCCGCCGATATCGCCGCGCTCGATATGACGGTATCCACGGATTGCAGCAGCGCGGAGTGCCGCGTATGTTTTTGTTCAAGCTTCGTGAAGTCGTCGGCGAGGCGCTTCCATTTACCATATATGAATCCGTGCAAACCCAGCGTGATGATCTCCTTCGCGGACGCCGAGGTCATCAGGTCCTGGAAGTATCGCATTCGGCGCTGCGTTTCCGCGCGCTGTTTGCGGAACTTGAACTGCAGTTTCCCGCCCGTGAGCATGAACCACACGCCGGGCAGGGGCGCGAACAGCAGTATCAAGCACAATGCGGGATTGAACACGTACAGCGTCGACGCGATCCCGATCACCGAAACCAGTTTCCCAATAATCTGAAAGCCGGATCGCATCACCTGTCCGCTAACGCCGTCGTCCGACTGCGATGTGATAAAATGAAACGTCTGCGCGATCTTATCGTTAATGCTGGCGACCTCGAAGTATTCCGGCGACAACGCGGACAGTTTCGCGAACATCTTCGTTTGCATGTATTCCTGGATGCGGTTTGTTTGAACGATGTCCAGCTTTTCGATATACTCCCCGCCGTAGCAGTAGCGATCCATCAGGCTGGCGATGAAGTCGATCGCGAAGTAAGCGGTTAGCATAAGCGCGGCGGGTATCAGCGAATCCCGCAAAGACGATTCCTGCAGCGCGCCCACGTACCGCGACCAGACGACCGCCAGCGCGGGACGGAGCAACGCGGCTGCAATCGTTAATCCCAAGTAGACAAAGCTAACCAGTTTAGTGGCGCGGAAGGTGTAAGACCACAGCGCGAACAGGTGTTTCAGGCGCGGCTTGCTTTCATGGGATACGGCGCGTTCTATCGCGGCGGTGTTGTCGGCGATCGAGCGGTCAGGCACTTTGGTCACCGCCCTTCGTGTCCTGGTCATACCATTGTTTTTGTGCGTTCCACATGTCCGCGTACAGTCCGCCGGAGGCGAGCAGAGTCTCGCGCGAGCCGGACTGTGTGACGCGGCCTCCCGAGATTACGATGACGCGGTCAGTAATAGCGGTCGAGCCTAGACGATGCGTGATGAATAGAGCGGTTTTGCCGGCGGACATATCCGCGAACTCGCCGTAAAGGCGGCTCTCCGCCATGGGATCCAGTTGGCTGGTGGGTTCGTCCAGTATGAGGATGGGTTTATCGCCCATGAACGCGCGGGCGATAGCGATCCTCTGCCATTGTCCGCCGCTCATATCAACGCCGCCCTCGAAGTCGCGGCTAAGCAGAGTATCCATGCCGTTATCGAGTCCGTCGGCGAGGCGATCGGCTCCAGCTTTGCTCATAGCGGCGGCAATCGCGGCGTTATCGTCGAGTTTATCCACGTCTCCAGCGGCGACATTCTCTCTGAGCGTAAGCGCGTAACGGTTGAAATCCTGGAACACAGCGCCGAACATCCGCTGAAGCGCGTCGCGAGAGTATTCGCGAAGCGGAACGCCGCCCACGCGGATCTCGCCCTCGTCCGGTTCGAACAGGCCTAACAGCAGTTTGACCATAGTAGATTTGCCTTCGCCGTTCTCGCCGACAATGGAAACCTTCTCGCCAGGCTCCACGCGGAATGTCAAGCCTTTAAGGATTTCCCTGTCGGCGCCGGGGTATGTGAAGCGCACGTTATCGAACTCGACGACGCTTTCGGAGGGAAGGACGTCGATAGAGCCGCGGGTCTCGTCGGACAGTGAGAAGAATTTGGCGTAATAATCGTATGTTTTAAAATGAAACTCCGCCCAGCGGAACAGTAATGTAACGCCAGCTAAGTCGCCAAAGTCGGTCAAGAGGGTGCCGAACAGAGCAAGGGTAAGGCTGACGGTCATGCCAACGTCGAGATATCCGCAGCTGCAAAGCCAAAGCAAGGCGAGAGCGTTGCCCAGCTGAGCGGCTTTGAGGATGTAGCCGCTGGCAAACTTGCGCCGGAGGTTCTTGAAATAGAAGCCCTCGTACTCGCGGTTGCGCGCGTTAAGGCGTTTCTTGTATGTGTCGATAAGGAATCCGGGCAGGCCAAACAGGCGGTTTTCCTTAATAAACTCGCGGCTGCGGAGCATGCCGGCCAGTATGCCATAGGAGTGTTCCTTTTTCCAGTATCCGTGGAGTTCGTCGTAGATGTTAGAGTTGGTTTTAGAAGAGAAGTATGTTTCAGCCGCGAAAGGGATCAGTATCGTAAGAGTGAACCACCATCGAACAGAAGCAAACAGCCAGAGCGTGCCGACAGCGCCAACTAAAGAAGACAAAGACCAATTAACATACATAGGAAACAGATGACGAGCCGCGCCTTCCACGTCGTTAAAGGATTTCTCGATGATCTCCTTGCCAGACTCGCTTTCGATATGTTCGTATTTCATGGTTTTGAATTTGTTAAGCATGCGGCCTTTGTAAGCGGTGCGCAGGACAAGGAGGCTCTTAGGTTCGGCGTGCGCGAAGGTATAAAGATCGCTAATCAAAGGAGGGACGATCTTGAGCGCCGCGAATAAGATTAAATAAGGCGCGAAGGCGGATAAAGTGATAAAGCCCTGTGCGGCGTAAGCGGCGTTGTCCAGCACCTGGGCGGTAACCCAAACGTTAAGGAAGCGGGACGCGCCGCTCAGTATAGCGAATACCATCACGGCAATAACCGTAGCCGGGATCTCCGCGAATAGGATCCCCAGTAGGTCGCGGTAAACGCTGTATATACGTTTCATTGGAATATATTATCATAAGCGGAAGGCATAGGCAATAGCGCGCGCAACGACGGCCAACAATACTTTTCTACACGGAAATGCTCGCTTGCAATTTTGTACAATACGTTGTACACTTACTATGTGCGTTGGGAAATTTGATTGATATGGAGCTGCGTAATGGTTCAACGAGCCGGAATCGATGGAAGCGGCGTTATCGGCGCGAGGCGCGCGAACAAGCCGCCTATCGGGAAGAACAGGCGCAATCTCTGGCGGCGCGTCCGCGTGAGTCTGCCATATTACACGCTGATACTGCTGCCGGCTGCGCTGTTGTTGATTTTTAAGTATTACCCAATGTACGGGCTGCAGATCGCGTTCAAGGATTACAGGGTGACGCGCGGGTTTGCGGGCAGTCCGTGGGTGGGGCTGAAGCACTTCACCCAGTTCCTGACCGCATCGTCCGCGTGGAATGTGATTCGCAACACGCTGATGATCAGCGCGTACTCGCTGCTGTTGGGTTTCCCCGCGCCGATCATACTAGCTATATGTTTGAACGAATCGCCAAGCCGAAAACTGCGCAAACCCGTGCAAATGATTACCTATATGCCGTACTTCATCTCGACGGTCGTGCTGGTGTCCATGATCATCCAGTTTACGGACGTGTCCGGGGGGCTGGTCAACCAAATGATTAGGGGAGTGAGCGGCGCGCCGATAAACTTCATGGGCGAGAAACGTTATTTCAGAATGATATACACACTGACAGGGATATGGCAAGGCGCGGGGTATTCCGCCGTCATATATCTAGCCGCGCTGTCGGGGGTGAGTCCTGAGCTGTACGACGCCGCTACAGTCGATGGAGCGGGCAAGTTCAGGCGCATATTGAACGTTGATCTCCCGTCTATCACGCCCACAATCCGCATCCTGTTCATATTAAACACGGGCGGCGTACTGACCGTAGCGTTCGAAAAGATATTCCTAATGCAGAATAGCATCAACCTATCCGTATCGGAGGTTCTGTCAACATACGTATACAAGATAGGTCTGCAGGGCGCCAACTTCAGTTTCTCGACCGCCGCGGATATGTTCAAGTCGGTCATAGGCTTCGCGATACTGGCCGCCGCAAACGCGGCGTGCAGGATGATCTCCGACGACGGGCTGTTTTAAGGGGGCGATGGTATGGCCGCTCAAGCCGCGCGCCGAAAAAGGCGCGGAATAAGGCAGACATGGAGCGATTATGTGTTCGACGGATCCGTCACGCTGATTCTGGCGTTGTCTGCGCTGTTAGTGGTATATCCGCTGATGTATGTGATAAGTTCGTCGTTTTCGTCAACGTCCGCGGTGATGGGCGGGCGGGTATGGTTGCTGCCGGTAGAACCTTCGTTAGCCGCTTATGAAGCGGTATTGCAGAATAAACAGATCGTCACCGGGTATATAAATTCGTTCATCTATACCGCGCTAGGCACGCTGCTGACGCTGATAGTAACGATGCTGGCGGGGTTTTGTCTATCGCGGAAGGATTTCTTCGGGCGGGGAGTATTCTCCGCGATGCTGATTTTCACAATGCTGTTCAGCGGGGGGCTGATCCCCAGTTACCTGTTAATGTCCAGTCTGGGACTGCTAAATACGGTATGGGTGATGATACTGCCGGGGGCGGTAAGCGCGTGGTTCATCATGCTAGCGCGCACGTATATCAAGTCGTCGATACCGGAGGAGTTGTTCGAGTCGGCAGGTCTGGACGGATGCACGGTGTATGGAATGCTAACGCATATAGCGCTGCCGCTGTCCGGATCGATCATGGCGGTGATAGGACTGTACAGCGCGGTAGGCATATGGAACAGTTATTTCGACGCGTTCATATACCTGTCCGATAAAAAAATGTACCCGCTGCAAGTAGTGCTAAGAAACATATTGATCCTAAACCAGATGGATGTGAGCGTAGTGCAGGATCTGCGGGATCTGGCGACAAGGCAGGGGATGAGCAACCTAATCAAGTACGCGATAATAGTGGTCTCCAGCGCGCCGCTGTTGGTAATGTATCCGTTCGTGCAGAAGTATTTCGTAAAAGGCGTTATGGTAGGATCGCTGAAGGGGTGACTGGATAGTGATGCCGTGAAAGCGCGGCAGGCTATATAACCCACCGCGCGGCAAAGGGTAATTCCAGCGGTGGGAGCATCAAAAAGGAGGAGACTATGCGGAAACTTGCATGCCTAGCGTTAGCTGCGGTGTTGTTGGCGACAAGCGCGGCGGCAGCCGCCACAGGGTATGATCTCCCGGTAACAGACGCGCCCGGCGGCGTGACCGTTCGCCTGGCAGTCACCGACATGCCCGGCATCGAGGATTGGGAGACCAATGAGTTCGTAAAATGGTGGGAAGAACAAACCAACGTGGACTTCGAGTTCGAGCTGATCCCGCTGGAAGGGCGAGCAGAGAAACTAGGGCTGATACTAGCGTCGGGTAATTATCCGGACGCGTTCATGTCGGTAGGGTTGTCAGACGCGATGATGACGCGCTACGGAGTGACAGAGGGCATGTTCCGCCCGCTGAACGACCTGATAGAAGAATACGGCGTAGGCATAAAGAAAGTATTCGAGAGCTATCCGGGTTCCGAAGGGTTGATCACGCAGTTGGACGGCAATATCTACTCGCTGCCAACAGTAAATGAATGCTACCACTGCACAGTGCCGGAAAAGTTCTGGATCAACAAAGCATGGCTCGAGAATCTAGGGCTGGAAACGCCCACGACAACAGACGAGCTGTATGAGGTACTGAAAGCGTTTAAGGAAAACGACGCGAACGGGAACGGTGATCCGGACGATGAGATCCCGTTAACAGGCACGTATATAGACGGTTGGGGAAGCACGCCGGATATGTTCCTAATGAGCGCGTTCACGTTCTACCCGTTGTATCTGGACGTAAGGCAGACAACCGGTCAGCTAGCGTTCGGATTGTATGTGGAAGACGGGGAAGTGACAGTGCCGTTCTACAAGCCGGAAATAAAAGACGGGCTGAAGTACATAGCAAAGTTGTACAAAGAGGGATTAGTATATCCCGGCACGTTTACGCAGAATTTGAATACGCTGACCGCGTTAACGGAAAGCGGGCAAGTAGGGGCAAGCCCAAGCGGATATATAATGTTCGCGGAAATGGGCGGGGAGAAGTATCGAGAATTCGAGGCGTTAACGCCAATCGAAGGGCCGAATGGGTTCAGGAGCCAGAATAGTTATCCGCATGATTCAGTAGGAGGGCATTACTTCTTCGTGTCGGCAGAAAGCGAGGTAGCAGAGGAGGCGTTCAAGGCTGCCGATCTGCTGTACGACTTCGAAGCGTCCATGAGGGCGTATTACGGGGTAAAAGGCGTAGACTGGGATGATCCAGATGAAGGCGCGGTAGGAATAAACGGGCTGCCAGCGTTGTACAAGATATTAACGCCATGGCAAGAGACAAAACCGCAGAATCAGCATGTAGTGCAAATGTCGATAACGTATAGGGACGCGGCGTTCAGGTTGGGCGAGCCGAGCGATCCCAGTATAGATCTGTACGCGCCAGACGGGCTGGAGACGCTGCTATATAAAGTGTCGGCAGAACAGTATAGGCCGTATGCGACCGATGAGAAAATAATCCCGCCGCTGAAGTTTACGGACGAGGAAGTAAACGCGATGTCTGTAATAAAGACGGAATTAGCATCAGGGATAAGAGAAGGCATGACCACGTTCATGACTGGGGAAAAGGACGTGGATACAGAGTTCGACGGCTGGGTAAAAGAATTGCAATCGAAAGGTCTGGATACGTTGATCGGTTACTACCAGTCGGCCTACGACGCGCAGTACAAGTAGGCCAAGCGAACGAGTAGAAGGCAAAAGAATCAGAGCGGCAAGATGGTCCAGCGGCACGCTGGTCAGGGGGTCAAGGGGGGCGGACAGCCCCCTTGCGGGGTCTGGGGCAGAGCCCCAGCCGCCGCCCCCTCAACCCCGCGTCAACCCCGCGTAAGCCGCGCAAGCGGCATAAAGGCGCCTTGCCCCTTCGGGGCTTGGGTTAACGATGGGTTGCGGGGAGTGAGACGCGGGGGGGGGGGGGGGCGCGGGCCCACAGCGGGCGGCGGCCCCCCCCCCACCCCCACCCCAACGCCCACCCACGCCCCAACCCACACGCGCAAGAAGACA
>JAIRSO010000006.1 GCA_031255415.1 Oscillospiraceae bacterium | reverse complement strand
GCCTGATACCCCGCGTCCTTATAGGTCTCCTGGATGAACGCGCGGACTTCCTCGCTTTGCAGGATCTCCACCAGTTTCAGAATCGTTTCGTTTTCTTCATTGCCCTCTTTGATAACGATTCCGTTGGCGAACGTATCCGCCGCCAGCGAGTCCTTATCTTCGGAGGCTAACGCGTCGGTTCCTGCTGTCAACCCGGCCTCCAGCGCGTAATTGCCATTGATGACCGCCACGTCAAAGTCCGGCAGCGCGCGCGGGATCTGCGCGGCCTCCAGTTCGGTGATCTTAAGGCTCTTTGGATTTTCAACGATATCCTTTACCGTTACGTCAAGACCGGAGCCTTCCGGCAGTTTGATCAACCCCTGCGCCTCCAGGAGCAGAAGCGCGCGCGCCTCGTTGGTCGTGTCGTTGGGCACGGCTATCTCCGCGCCGTCGGGCAGATCGGCCAGCGACTTCACCTTGCCAGGATATATACCCATCGGCTCGTAATGCACGTCGGCCAGCCAAACCAGATGCGTACCGTTGTTCTCGTTGAAATCGTTCAGATACGGACGATGCTGGAAATAGTTCGCGTCCAGATCGCCTTCCTCAAGCGCGAGGTTGGGCAGTACGTAATCGGTGAATTCCGTCACGATCAAGTCCACGCCTTGCTCCGACATCAGCGGCGCGACAAAGCTCAGTATCTCCCCGTGCGGAGTGGGCGACGCGCCGACGGTCAGCTTCACGTTGTCGGCGAGCGCGGGCGCCGTCCCCAGCGCCAGAGCCAGCCCCAGCGCGAGCATCAACGAAAATACTCTGCGGTTTATAATAACAACCCCTTTCGGTTATGTGCTGAACGCTGGCAGCCAACCGCCAGCGTTCGCCGGGAATAGCCAATATTCCCATCAATATTCAGTATAGCAAGCCGCCGATGGCTTGTCAAGCCCTCAATTTCCACGCGAGATCGGCCATGAACAGCTCCTTCTTCAGCGATTCATACGTCGTCCCGCGCCCGATCCGCACGAACTCCACGCCCATTATGTCCGCCCAGTCCTCCAGCATGACCGCGTCCGCGTCGTAACTGAACACGGTGTGATGCGCGCCGCCCGCCAGTATCCAGCATTTCGCGGCCTCCTCGAAACTGGGCAGAGACCTCCACATCACGCGCGCGACGGGGAGATTCGGCATGCGGTATATAGGCTTGACCGCCTCCGCCTCCGACACGATCAGCCGCGTTCGGCCTCCCATATCCACCAGCGACGCCGCGACAGCCTGGCCCGCGCGCCCCTCGAACACCAGTCGCGCCGGAGGGTTCCGCCCGCCGATCCCCAGCGGATGAACCTCCACGCGAGGCCTGTCCGCCGCGATCGAAGGACATACCTCCAGCATGTGCGCGCCCAGCGACAGCTCGTTTCCGGGAGTCAGGTCATAAGTATAATCCTCCATGAAACTCGAGCCGCCGGGCATGCCCTCCGTCATCGCCTTTACAATCGCCACCATCGCGGCGGTCTTCCAATCCCCCTCGCCCCCGTAACCATATCCCAGCCCCATCAGATCCTGCGACGCTAACCCGGGCAGCTGCTCCATGCCGTGAAGATCCTCGAACGTGTTCGTGAACGCTCGCGCGCCTTCCGAGTCCAGCATCCGCCTTATCGCGATCTCCTCCCTGGCCTGGTACCGTATCGGCGGCGATTCAAACGACGGCGCGGAGTAACGCTTCCCATACTCCGATATTAACGCGTCTATGTCCCCTTCAGCCACCTTCGACATTTCGCCCGCCAAGTCGCCGACGGGCCATGTGTTAACCTGCCAGCCCAGCCTGATCTGCGCCTCGACCTTGTCGCCCTCCGTGACCGCGACCTGCCGCATGTTGTCTCCGAACCGCACCACCTTCAGCCCGCGGCTGAACGCCGCGCCGACCGCGGAGCGCATCCACGATGCGATCTGCTTGACCACCGCCTCGTCCCGCCAGTACCCGACAATGATCTTGCGCGGCAGACGCATCCTCGCGCCGATGAATCCGTGCTCGCGATCCCCGTGCGCGCTCTGGTTCAGGTTCATGAAATCCATGTCGATCTGCGCGTCCGGTATGTTTCTGTTGAACTGCGTGTGTAAATGGCAATAAGGTTTGTTAAGTATGGATAAACCAGCGATCCACATCTTGCTGGGCGAGAACGTATGCATCCAGGTTATCACGCCAGCGCAAGACGGGTCGTTGTTAGCCTCGCGGATAACGCCCGTTATCGCGTCCGGGGTGGTCAGCACGGGCTTGAATACTACGGCGCACGGCAACGATCCGGACTCATTCAGTCCGCCGACCATCTCCGCCGCGTGAGCGTTCACCTGGCGCAGCGTCTCCTCGCCGTATAGATGCTGCGAACCGACTAAAAACCAAAAGTTATATAACTTAACGGCGCCGCTCATTCGACGGCCTCCTTCTTAATCCTCTTCAACCGTTTCATCGCGCCGCTGCCGCCGCGCCCGAACCAGTCGTGAAGCTCCTTGTATTCGGCGTACAACTTATCGTATACGTCCGCGTTCGACGGGATCGGTTCGTATACGATATCGAGCAGTTTGCCCATCTTCGCGGACGCGTCGAGCACCGAGCCGTATCCCCCTGCGGCAGCGCCAGCCGCGACCGCGCCGAATATCGCGCTGCCCAGAGCCGAACCCTGCGCGCTGCCCGCGATCCGGATCGGCATGCGCAGCGTGTCCGCGTAAATCCGCATAAGCGTCGGGTTCTTGGACGCGACCCCGCCCGCCGCGATGAACGAATCCACAGGCACGCCCGATTCCCTGAAATTCTCAACGATGACGCGCGTGCCAAACGCCGTGGCCTCGATTAGCGCGCAGTACATTTCCTCCGGCTTAGTCGCCAGCGTCATGCCTATCATCAGGCCAGTCAGGTCCACGTCCACCAATACGGAGCGGTTCCCGTTCCACCAATCCAGCGCGACCAGCCCGCTCTGCCCGGGTTTTAGTTTGGCGGCCTTCTCTGTCAGCAGATCGTGCGCGCCGATTCCCCGCGCCTTTGCTTCATCTATATACTCGGCTGGCACGCAGTTCTCGACAAACCAGGCGAAGTGATCCCCGACGCAGCTCTGCCCCGCCTCGAACCCGAAAAACCCCGGATACACGCCGTCCTCGACCACGCCGCACATGCCCGGCACGGTCTTTTCCTCGCCGCCCATAACGATATGGCAGGTGGACGTGCCTATGATCGCCAGCATCGCGCCGGGAGCGGCCTTTGCGGCGGGAGCCGCGACATGCGCGTCGATGTTCGCGACCGCGACCGCGATACCGGGACGCAATCCAATCAGCCGCGCGTGTTCGGTTGTTTCGCCAGCCTTCGCGCCCAGCGGCGATACCGCGCAGTCCAGTTTATCTTGAACGAGATTCTCCAGGCGCGGATGCAGTTCCCTCAAGAATTCCTTTGACGGATAACCGTCCCGCTTGTGGTATATAGCCTTGTATCCCGCCATGCACGCGTTGCGCGACTGCCGTCCGGTCAGCGTCCACACCACCCAGTCGCCCGCCTCGATGAAGTAATCCGCCGCGTCGTATACCTCCGGCGCTTCCTCCAGCGTCTGCAGTATCTTGGGCAAAGCCCACTCTGAGGATATCTTGCCTCCGTAGCGTGGCAGCCACTTCTCGCCTCGACGCTCCGCCAGCGCGTTGATCCGGTTCGCTTGATCCTGCGCGGCGTGATGCTTCCACAACTTTATGTAGGCGTGAGGGTTGTCCTCCCATTCGGGCAAGAGGCACAGGGGCGTGCCGTCAGCCTTGACGGGCGTCAACGTGCACGCGGTGAAGTCGATCCCCAGCCCGATCACGTCGTCCGCGAATACGCCGGACTCGCGCAGAGCCTTTGGGATGACCTCTTTCAGTACCTCTATATAGTCCATCGGATGCTGGAGCGCCCAGTCCAACCCGAGTTTTTTGCCGCCTGGCAGCCGTTCGTCTATCACGCCGTGCCGATACTCCATCACGGCGGAGCCTAATTCCTCGCCGGTCTCGACGTTCACAACCAGCGCCCTGCCCGACAGCGTGCCGAAATCCACGCCGATTGAGTATTTGGGCATGAGTTACCTCCTTTACGATGAACGCGCCGCAGGCGCGATTGTTAAACCATAATTACACAAAACCATATTATCTAAATGATCTCCAGTTCGTCGGCAGTCAGCGCGATCGATCCCGCCGGCGCGGGTTTATCCTGATACCAATAGGCGACCGACGCGATATCATCCCTCAACGGCAGATACCTGCCGCCGCTTCTCCAGCCCAGCGCCTGAATA
Organism: Oscillospiraceae bacterium; assembly: GCA_031255415.1. GTDB lineage: Bacteria > Bacillota > Clostridia > Christensenellales > Aristaeellaceae > BNUH01. Next base: position 912 of record JAIRSO010000006.1, on the reverse strand, counting down.
GTCGCCTTCAATTTCTTATGGAAGACGATGGGATCCGCGATATGCCAGCGATACAGCCCGAACCGCGTCTGCGATTTGTAAACGCCGTCCGGTTTTATCACCTGAGCCAGTCCGCTGTACGGCGTGGTAAACGGTTCGTATTGACGCGTCTTCTGATTCTCAAAGTTGTATGAGCCGCAAAAGTAATCCTCTGTTCCCGTGCCGCAGATAGTTGGAAACTCGCCGTCGTCGTCCATGAAGAATTTGATCTCGCCCTCGCCCCACCAGCCGCTGTTGTTCACGCCCCATGCCATATACGTCCCGACATACTGCCCCGCGCCTTCCACGCCGTCCAGGATCGTGTACGGCTGCGCGTAAGGGAGCGGGTTCGCGCGGCCGTACCGCGCGTGGAAGTAACCCGCGTTATCGTCTACGGGTTTTAGAATGTAGGTAATCTGGTAATATATTGTAACGCGCTCGGCGTTGAGGTTCTCCAGCGTGACGCGGCATCGTTTCTTAAACGGCATAGTCCAGTAGCAGTTGAACGCGCTGCCCGGGTTCACGCAAACGGCCAGCGAGGACAGCGGCGCGTACTCGCCCCAGCCGCACGCGAAAAAGTCGCCGAGCGGGCACTCGATAGACGGCTGCTCGCAATCATCCCAATAGAAGCGGATGATCTGCCCGCGCCAGTTGCCCGTTGGAGTCAGCCAGATATGTCGGATCTCGCCGGGTCCCGTGAAGTTCGCCAGCTCGAGCGTCTCGCCGGACTCGACATGGCGATATGGGTTGACCTTCCATCCCGCGCCCAGATCGCGCGCGGCCCATTTCGCCGCGCCTTCGTCCAGCGGGACGGCTCCGCCCTCGCCAGGCTTGCCGGTCAGGTTCTCCGGCGAGATGGAACGGGTCTGCCATCCCGCGTGAAGCAGGGATAGG
>JAIRSO010000062.1 GCA_031255415.1 Oscillospiraceae bacterium | reverse complement strand
CGCACAACGCGGGCGATATCACGGGCGGCGTGCTTGCGGTAGCGCGGGGCGGTACGGGCAACGCGACGGGGCTAGCCGCATCCGCTACGAAGCTTGCCGCGTCGAGGAGCGTGCTGGTTAATCTCGCGAGCGCATCCGCCGCGGGGTTCAATGGTACGGAGAATATCGCGCCGGGCGTAACCGGCGTGCTCTCTATCGCCAACGGCGGCACGGGCGGATCGACAGCCGCGGACGCGCGCGCGGCGCTGGGCGTGCCCGCCGCTGACCATACGCATCCATATCTGCCAGTCAACACAACCTCAACCAACCCGACCGGCACGACCCGTTACAACTGCGAGGGTTATCTATACGCAACCCGGATGTACGGCGCAGTGTACAACGACTACGCGGAAGCGCGCGAAGCCGGATCAGCCGCCGCGCTGGTTCCCGGCACGATCGTCGAGGAAACGGGCGGCGGGAAGCTGGACGTATGCAAACGTAAACGCTCAAGATTGGCGTACGTGGTATCGGACACATACGGGATGCTGATCGGGGGGACGGGCGGCGGGCTCGAAACGCCGGTCGCGCTGGCGGGCAGGGCATTGGCTCATGTTCGAGGCGGCGCGGCGGGATACAAACCCGGCGACCTCCTGTGCGCTGGAGCCGATGGGAAACTGCGCAGGATGGGCAGGCTCCGCGCGCTGTTCGATCCGTTCGCGTGCGTGGGCACGGTCGCGGAGATCCCGGACTACGACGAATGGCGGGGCGTGAAAGTGGGCGGGCGGGTCTGGGTCAGGATACGCGCCTGACCTTGACGGCTCCCCACGGCTAAAGCCGGGGGTTTTACGGCACGATTGATAACGATCAACAGATCAAGGAGGCGACCGGCATGGCGCTGACGACAGGCGGAGCGATCCAGAAATCGGACTACGACGCGAAAAAGGCCGACGCGGTCACGTCGCTGAACACCGTTGGGACTACGTGGACATGGGTTAACACCGTCGCGGCGGGCAGCCTGGTAACGTTCAATCAGATCAAGGAGCTTCGCGACGCGTCGGACAAGGCTCACGACCTGATAGATTACGGATGCTCCGCGCATAACTCGGCGGTCAACATGGTCAACAGTTAACGCGACTGCGACAAGGAGAGTGGCATGGCTTTCTATAGCTGGAAAACAAACCTCGCGGCCGGGCAATTGATCAAGACGGACGCGTTTTTGGAAATTACCGACGTGAAGAATTATATCGTCGATAACCACTGCCCGGCCAACTACACCGCGAACAAGAGTTCGTATAACGCGTCCGTCAACGCGTCCGACTACAGTTCCAACTACTCGAACTGGTCCGACTGCAACAGCGATTACGGCGACTGCGGCTCGAACCGGAACGGGTTCTACGGCTCGTACTACCAAAGCGACGCGGAGTGTTCCAGCAACGAGGGATGCTCGCAGGGGTGCGTGTACAACTGCGCGTGCAACCTGCAGGGGCAGGGTCAATGCTGGTCGTAGAGGCTCAAGAAAGCGGGGACGAGTTAAGCCATGGTATCTAGCAAGCGTTCGCTGGATATATATTTCAGCGCGGACTGCAACATCAGCTGCGGATATTGTTATATCTCGAAAAACAAACGGTGCATGACCGAGTACAACGCGCGGATCAGGGAATCGCTGGCAGACGGGAGTTTCGCAGCGAACGTCAAGACGGGCGTGCCCGCGGAGCGCAACCCGATCGACTTCATCGGGCTATGGGGCGCGGAGCCTACGCTGAATCTCAAGGCGGGCGCGGGTTTCGTCCGCGAACTGCTGGATTATTACAAGCCGCGCACGCTGTTCATGTCTACAAACGCTATCGCCGGGATCGACGCCGTATCGATCCTAGCCGACGCGGCGATCGAGTACAACCGGACTCGCGGCGATCCAAGCCGATTCGTCAAGCTGATCATCCAGTTTTCGCTTGACGGTCCGGCCTGGATCAACGACGTTTCAAGGGCAAAGGGCGCGGCGGCGAACACGCTGAAGGTCGCCAGGGAGTACGCGGCTAAATACTCAAACAACCCGTTCATGCGCGGTCGAATCAACAACAAGGCCACTCTTACGTTCGCCAACATCCGCGCGATACTGGATTCCCCCGAGGGCGTGCGCGGTTACTGCCAATTCTTCATCGACGCGGAGCGGGACGTGAAACAGTCCGCGCGGGGCAACGCCATAGAGATACTGCTGACCAACGGTCCCACGCTGGTCACGCCGGGCGGGTACTCCGTAGACGATGGGCGGACTTACGCCGAGTACCTGCGCGGGCTTCGCGCGCTGCTGCTCGAGGGCATGGGCGATAGTATGGATCTCACTCCAACGTCAATAGGGTTGATCCGCGACTTTGTGAATATCGGGAGGCTTCAATTCTCGCGCGGGATGGGCACGTGCTCCGCTGGGAACAGGGCTATCGCGGTCGATTCGCAGGGCAACCTCTACTCGTGCCATCGCGTATACTCCAATAACATGTTCGAGTCCAACAAGGAGCTGGCGCGCATGCAGGGCGCGAAGTCCGGCAGCGAGCGGGACGCGGTTAGACTGGAATACGTCTGTTCCGCGCATCACGAGTTCGAGGAGTCGCGCAGGCACTTTTGGGATACGATGCTGATCTCCACCGCGTCCTGCGGGCAGTGCGACAAAAAGTACTTGTATGACAAGGCGTGGCGGGATCTGCTCTACCTAACCAGCGGCTGCATGAACTGCCATGTAGGCTCCTGCGACGACGTGACGGGCGATATCATGATCCCGTCGAACGAATATATAAAGCTGATGGGCAACGGCGCGCTGGAAGAGTTGATAGCGATGGAGTCCGACAGGCGGCGGCTGCAGAAGACGGGTAGAAAGGAGGCGCAAGCCCGGCATGCTGATTCATGACCAAGACGAATCCAACGCGCTGTATAACAACATGCTCGACAAATACTACTTCCGGCAGATGCAGTTCAACGACAGCGCGAAGTCGGTGGAGATTGTCTTCTCGCCAAGATGCAACCTTCGATGCGCGTATTGTTACGTGCGCAAACAGTGGCCTAAGCACTTCGGCGCGGAGATGTTCGATCCGGACAAGGCGCTGGCGAACGCAAAGAAGATACTGCGCTGGATGACCGCGAACGGGATCAGAAGCGCGATCGATATCTTTTCCGGGGAGTTGTTCGCGCAGGAGTCCGGGTTCGCGCTGTTGGATGTGATCCATGATTACTACGCGAAACAGCCTCCGCCGGAGCGCATAGGCAAGATAATGATCCCGTCGAACTTCACGTTTATCTGCGACGACGGGCTGACGCGGCGGGTCGAGGGATATATAGATCGATTCGCGGATATCGGAATCAGGCTGATACTGTCCGCGTCGTTCGATGGGAAGCGCATCGAGAGCAGCCGCCCTCCGTCCAAGAGCATCGACATAGATATTGATCCGGTGCGCGACGACGCGTATTACGACCGGCTGTTCGGGTTCCTAGCCAAGCATCGTTACGGTTCGCACCCGATGATCTATTCCAAGGCCATAGACAAATGGAAGGATAACTTCCTGTGGCACGAGGAGATGAACCGCAAGCACGGCATAGGCAGGGATGGATTCTATCTGCTGAGCGTGCGCAACGCGGAGTGGTCGAGTAAAGACCTGGCTGGGATGTATGATTTCGTGCGGTTCCTGGTGCGTTACGATTACGAGAGGCACGGTCAAGGCGACGTCAACCGATACCTTGAGCACATGATGCGCACGCCGCACGGCGGTTACAACATCCTGCGCAGTTATCTGTTCGCGAGCGGGGGCAGGTTAAGCTGCGCCATACAAAGCAGTATCGTGATCCGCGCAGCCGACCTGAAGATATTCCCATGCCACCGCACCATGTACGAGCATATGCAGATCGCGCACATGGAGGAAGATAGTGATGGGAACATAGGGATCGTTGCGGACAAGGCGCTGCTGGGCTGCGCGATCAACGGCGCGGATTTCCAGAAATTCCCGGTCTGCGTCCGGTGTCCGGTGAAGCGGTTCTGCGTCGGACCGTGCCTAGGCTCGAATTACGAGACAAACGCAAACCTATTCGTACCGATCCCGACGGTGTGCAAGCTTCACGCGCGCACGATCCAGGCGATCATGGACGGACTGGACGAGATCGGCGCGACCGCGGCGCTACTGGGGCTCTACGATACGGAGAAGGCGCGGGATTATCTCATATTGAAGGAGGCGTTGAAAGGTGTACAGCGCGACGGTGACGCACGCGGAGGCTGCGGAGTTCTTCGATCGGTTCTGGATTGAGCCTCGATACGAGGGCATGCGCGCCGAGTTATTCGCCGAGCATCCAAGAGCCAGGGGCGTGATAGGCAAGGCCATGGGCGAGTTGGATCGCGCGATGGCCAGCGAGGGCGAATACTCGTGCGCGCTCTACGGCGACGAGGTGAACACGCTCGTTCGGTTCAACGAGCGTATCCCATACTGGGCGTTGAAGCTCGAGGACGCGTCGAGCGTGGAGTTTATATCGGTATACACGGCGTTGATTTCCAACCTAACCAGCGCGTTCCCGTCGCTGTCCGAAGCGTTGAGCCAGAGCGCGGGACTCGCCGCGAAAACCCTGTTCATGGGCGGATCGTACACGGCTTTGCTGCTGCTGACAGACAGGCTCCTGCGCCAGGCTCGCAAGACCGAGGAGTTCATGCCCGAGACCATATTTCTATCGCAGCGGTACGCCAAACTGCTGACGGGGGAGGATTGACGATGTTCAAGGTTTGTTTGGATAATTTCGAGTTCAGCGTCAACTCGATACGCCAAGCGTCCAGTTATTTCAGCCAGGGGCTGTCCGTTGTGACGCTGGAATCGGTAAGCGACAGCCTGGACTTGTACGACAAGCTGCGCGTGACCGTAGGCACGCGGATAAGCGGCGTGACGATCAAGTCCGAGGACGGCGCGAAGACGTACAAGACCTACGGCGGCGAGTGGGAGGTCGTAGCGGTGAGGCTGACCATGACCAGCGACGGCGTGCTGGCGACGATGGAGATCAAGGAGACCGGTCCGAAGTTCGCGATCGGCGGCGCGGATGGAACCGCGAGCCAAGACAACGTTCCGTTCACGCTTAAATAGCGTGCGGGAGCCAGCCGCGCGCGGGCTTCCGCGCGCGTGCGCGCAGGCTAAGCCGCGCGGAATATCTCAACGTCCGCGCTAGCGCGAGACGCCAAACGTTCCCAAATTGAAAGGAGAATCTCAATGCCTGAAACCACAACGCGCGCGTTCCTGGACATGTCCGGCCTGGAAACGCTAGTAACGCGGATCAAGGGCAACTTTGTCGCGAGCCAGACGGGTTACACGCTGATGAGCGCAGTCGAACACCTGCAGTTGTCGCTGCTGGTTGACAACACGGAAGGGTATCAGAACGCGTCCGACGTAAGCTCCGCGATAGCTCAGGCGATCGGCGGGATCACGAGCATCGACTACGCGTTTGTCGAGGAACTGCCGGAGCAGGGCGAGAAGGGTACCATCTACTTCATCCCGGACGAAGATAACGATACCCAGCACATCGAATACGTGTGGGACGAGGCCGGCGAACAGTGGGAGGAGATCGGGCGCGCGAGCGTAGACCTGACCGGCTACGTGAGGTTCAGCGACCTAGCCGCCATCACCGACGACGAGATCAACGCGCTGTTCAACGACTGACTAGACGCGCGTTAATCGGATTAACGCGGCGCGAACGACGGGAGGCGGGTTTATGCCTGGCAGCGGTTCCATCCAATACATGAACATGAACGGCCTGGGCGAGTTGCTGGCGAAACTGCGGGATTATCTTGAGCAGTCGCCCGGCAAGGGGCTGTCGCAGAACGACTATACCGACGCGGACAAGGACAAGCTCGCCTCGCTAGCCGCCGTCGCGGTCACTGGCAGTTACAACGACCTGATCGATCTGCCGGAGCAGGCGGATATACAATCCATCCCGAGCGGCGCGGTAGACGCGCTGTTCGAGGGTTGAGCGGCGGGAGGCAAGCGTCATATGCGCGAAACGCCTATTAAGAGCCTGGACATTAGCGGGCTGGAGCATTTCATAAGGCGGATCAAGGATATATTCGTCGAGAAGATTCCGGGCATGGGATTGTCCAGGAACGATTACACCGACGCGGAAAAGGCGAAACTCGCCTCCCTGGTTCCGGGCGGCGGCGTTGGGTACGGCATGGACGAGCGGGATACGGGGCTGACCTGGATAGAGGGTTCGCCGATCTATCAGAAGACGTACATAGGCAATATCGAGGCCGAGGCAAACGAGATTGCTATCGTCTCGCTCGACAGCCTGACGGGTGATCTCATTAAGGCCGAATACATCTGGCAGACGGGCGACAGTCCGAAATCCTACTGCGGTTCGGTGGACGGGCAGACGAGTATCGCGGCGTACCGAGCCGGTACCGGCAGCGTCAGCACGCTGGAGCTTCGCTCCGTGTCGCCGTTGAGCCGATCCGGAACGACTTACAACGGTTACTGCGTCACGGCGTGGTACACAAAGAACGAATAATCTTAACGCTCGACGACACGACTCACAACGAAAGGCGGGGCGCGATATGCCGGACAAGCAAACGCCGGGCGAGTACCTTGACGCCGCCGGGCTGGATGTTGTAACGCAGACCGTTAAGGGCTGGATAAAGGCGCGCGTCGCCAAGACCACGAAGATCAACAACCACGCGCTCACGGGGGATGTGACGCTGGAGCCGCACGACATAGGCGCGGCTCCGGCTAACGCTACGCTGACCGACGCGGCGGCGGCAAGGACGCTTCCCGCGACTACGTCCAGTACGCTGGCTAGTCTGCTTCAAACGGCGAGGAACTGCCTGAAATGGCTTGCGGCGCGGTTTGACGCGTCGGGGAACGCTAACGCGGCAGTTAAGCTAGCGGCGGCGCGGACTATCACGCTCACGGGCGATGTGACAGGCTCCGTATCAACCGACTTGGGCACGAACCCTAGCATAGCAACGACGCTAGCCAACAGCGGAGTGACGGCGGGGAAGGTCGGCGAGGCCGCTAACAAGACGCTGGCGTTCGGTGGCAGTTTCATTGATCCGGAGATCACGGTGGACGCAAAGGGTCGCGTTACCGCGCTAGCGGCGCGAACGATAACTCTGCCAGCCGCGCCTACATCCGTTAGCGGCAACGCTGGCACGGCTACAAAGCTAGCGGCGGCGCGGACTATCACGCTTACGGGCGATGTTACAGGCTCCGTATCAACCGACTTGGGCGCGAACCCTAGCATATCAACAACGCTAGCCAACAGTGGAGTGACGGCGGGAAAGGTCGGCGAGGCCGCTAACAAGACGTTGGCGTTCGGCGGCAGTTTCATTGATCCGGAGATCACGGTGGACGCAAAGGGTCGCGTTACCGCTCTAGCGGCGCGAACGATAACTCTGCCAGCCGCGCCTACATCCGTTAGCGGTAACGCTGGCACGGCTAC
>JAIRSO010000059.1 GCA_031255415.1 Oscillospiraceae bacterium | reverse complement strand
AAACGGGGTTGGGAGACGGGGGAACGCTGGGGCGCTGCCCCAGACCCCGCAAGGGGGCTGTCCGCCCCCCTTGACCCCCTGACCAGCGTGCCGCTGGACCATCTTGGCCAGGGGAGTCTTTCACTCCATGCTTCGTTCCAGGGCTGGTGGGTTCGCGCTCGGAAACAATTCTCTAAACGCGATCCCCCCTAGCACGCTATCCGGGCTTCCCTGCTCCAGCACTTTCCTATTCAGTAGCACGACCCTATCCGCGTACCTACTCACCATATCAAAATCGTGCGTAATCAGCATTACGCTAACGTCCAACGTCCTTCTCAACCCATCTACGATCTTATAGAACCTCTCCCTGCCTTCCGCGTCCAACCCTGACGCGGGCTCATCTAACAACAGCAAATTCGGCGCGGGCCTTAACGCTAACGCTAACAACACTCTTTGCGCTTCCCCTCCTGACAGCGCGCCTATCCTTCTATTTGCCAACCCTTCAGCCCCTACCGCCTCTAACGACCTTTCCACATCCATCTTTTGTTTCGCCCCTACCGGCACAAACACCGGCCTCCCGAACCTGCTTGCTCGCATCAGATCCATTACTGTTACTGGCGCCAACCTATCCATATTCAGCGACTGCGGCACATACCCTATCCTTGGCGTCCTCATCCTGCCATCTTTCGCGTCTTTAAAGGTTACACTCCCCCCGCACCTTGCTATCCCTAACAGCGCCTCGAACAGCGTCGTCTTCCCCGCCCCATTCGGCCCTATTACACACGTCAGCTCCCCGCAGCACACTTGCAGATTCACATCATCCAGTATCCTCAACCCTTCGCGCTCTACGGACAACCCCTTTGTCTCCAAACGGCACGCACCGCACGCACTCCCCCGCCCCGCATGCCACCCCGTCCCGTTACTGCCCATCAAACGCATCCACCAACGCCTTCACATTACTTCTCATTGCCTTGAAGTACACTTCCGTATCCTCCACATCCACCATCGGATACGCCGCCGTATCCAAAAACCCTAACTTCGCCCCCGTCTCCCTGGCTACAGTCTGCGCGCTTGTCAAATCCGACTCCCGCTCCGCGAATATTGTTGATATCCCCTCATCCCTTACTATATCCACTACTTTCGACAACGCCCTCCCACTTGGCGACGCGTGCGGATCACTTGTTAGCGTCGCCGCCACAGTCAACCCGCACCCCATCGCGAAATACTCGAACGCTGAATGAAACGTTACTATCGGCTTCCCCTTAAACGCCCCTAACGCCACCCTCATCTCTTCATCCAACCCTATGTATCTTCCCTCTGCCTCAACCCTATTCCTCTCTATCACCCCAGCCTGATCCGGCAGCAACCTCTCTAACTCTTCCGCTAACGCGTTCGACTGCTTCGCCGCGTATAACGGATTAAGCCACGTATGCGGATTATACTCCCCATCGTGACCATCCCCGGGCAGCAACTCTAACCCTGCCGCTGTCCTCACTATTTTCGCTTGCAACCCCTCTACTAGCGGCTCCAGATACGGCTCCATGCCCGCCCCGTTCATTGCTATTAGCGCGGAATCCGCCAATAATTTCCTGTCCGCCGACGTTATCTGGTAATCGTGCGCGCACCCTGCGTTTATTGTCGCCAAACACTGCACGGAAACCCTCTCAACGCCTTTAGTCAATTGCTTTAGCATACAATACACCGGATATATCGACGCGGTTAATCTCACTACTGGTTCCGGCGACGCGCACCCTTGCAGCGCCAACGCCGCGCCCATCCATACAACCAATAGCAACCGCGCCCTGCGCAAACCAATTCTCTTCATCTGCTACCTTACAGCGTGATCTCGATCCTAGCCACCCGCCCTATGAACACGGCTTGATCCGTCGGAATCGTCTCCGTCTCAAACTCGCGGTCATACGATTGCAACGTTACCCGGTTCAGGTTAGCGGGATCCAACTTAACTTTACGCAGCGCTCTATGATTATTATACTCGCACAGCATAATAGCGCCATCGATCGGACTTTGCGCGGGCAGTATCAGCGCCTGATCCCCTGGCAGAATGCGAAACCCTCTGCACGACGCGTCCGGCGCTATAAAATACAGCACATGATCCGGCTGCCCGCCCTCTATCCTGCCTCCTATTATCGGCAGTAACCTGTGCCCCGCTACCCTCCAACTCGCGTCGTAAATAGGCACCTGCCTTAACACTTCCGACAGCGCGCTCAAGAATATCCCACCGTCCGGCTGTTCGGATGGCAGCGACATCACGGGCTTATCCGGTTCGCGCGCCTTATCCCGCGCTCGGGTACGTTGATCCGTTTCCTCATCCGCGTCCGGCTTCCGCGCGGACGCGGCTAGATCGGCTGAAGCGGCGATCGCGTCCAGCGAGAAATCCGCCTCGTTCTGCCGTTCCAGCCCGATGCGTTTCAGTATACGCCTTGCTTGATCGTCCGCGATGATCCTTGTGCCCGCCTCCACGTCGATCAAGTATTTATCCGCCACGCCGCACATGCGCGCGACCTGCTTGGTGGTCAGGCCGCGCCGCGTGCGTTCCAATTTCAATAAATCGCCCAGTCGGCTCATAGCGCCTCCGGTTATCTCATAACGTCGAAGGTAAACGTCGTTTTAGTGGAATACTTCCCGCCCGGCTTCAGCACGCTGCTCGGGAAACCCGGGTGATTAATCGCGTCGGGCCAGTTCTGCGTCTCCAGACATAACCCTTGCCGATACTCATACGGCTCGCCCGCCTTGCCTATCGTATCCCCATGGATATGGTTCCCACTGTAAAACTGCAATCCGGGCGCGTCGGTATCCACATGCATCACGCGTCCCGACTTAGGCGCGCGAAGCGTGGCGGCTCGTTTGAACCCCTTGCCCTTCATTACATAGTTATGATCGAATCCAACGCCCATGCTCATTTGCGGATCGGTCTTTTCCATCTCGAGAGCCTCGCCCAGATTGCGGAACTCGCGCAGATCCAGCGGCGTGCCGGATATCGGATACAACTCTCCGGTGGGGATGCACTCCGCGCTGGCGATAGCCGTGACGCTCTCCGCGTTGATCCTCATCTCATGATCCGCGATCGAGCGCGATTCAAGCCCCTCTAGATTAAAATAAGCGTGGTTGGTCAAGTTGACGATGGTATCCTTATCGGAGACAGCCTGGTACTGGATGGTCAGCGCGTTATCGTCGGTGAACGTATAGGTAACGTTAACGGTCAGCGCGCCGGGATAACCCTCGTCGCCGTCCGGACTCACAAGCGTTAACCTAACCCCGCGCTCGACAATCTCCGCGTCCCACACCCGCTTGTCGAAACCTACCGCGCCGCCGTGCAGATGGTTGCCGTTATCGTTGCGCGCCAGCTGGTACTCGATTCCGTTAAGCGTGAATCTCGCTGCGCCGATACGGTTGCAAACGCGGCCAATCACCGCGTTCATATAACCTCCGGCGACGCGCATAGCGGACAGGTTATCATAACCCAGCACAACGTCGCCCAGTTTACCGTTTCGATCCGGCACGACGACGGACGTGATGATCCCGCCCAGCGTCACGATCGACACGCTGGCGCCGGACGCGTTAGTAATGGTGAACTGATCGACGGGCGTTCCGTCCGGCATACGTCCAAACGGAGCGCGGACAACGGCGGCGGCGGTCGGCATATGAATCATTCCTTTCGATAAACCGCGTCCGGCGGTATGGTTAAGCCTCGCTGCGCGGATCGCGCGGCTTGTCCGGCTTGCGATCCGGATCGATGTACTCTATCTCCAGCCGATCGAACGACACGCGCTCAATGAAGTGATCCTGCGTGAAGTACGTCTTGCCGCTCATCGCGTAATCGCGCTCATGCTTAGAAAGGAGTATCGGGCGCGGCACGTCCAGTTTGCGGCAGACTTCCTCGAGCGTATCGGTTATCGCGGGCAAAGACGCCGACGAAGCCGCTTCGTCGAGCGGCTCCGTCAGATGGCTGGCGATGCGGTGTTTCTTGATTATCCTGCACCACAATTCGGGCAACGTCCGTTACCTCTCAGTCTCGTAGCACGCGACGACCTCGCCCATAAACAGCGTGTGGAAGTCGCGCGCGGGATACATAGCGGATACCACGTCCGGGGCGGTGGCGCTCTCGGTCAAGTCGACGGCGGACTTAACGACGCATTCGATCTGCCACTTGCACGCCTTGATAGCGGGAGCGTCGACCACGCGGCCCTTGACCGTCTCGAAACCCAGGCGCTGGAACTTATCGCCATCGCGTCCCGACCAAGTGCCGGCCTTCATCCGTTGATCGACCAGAGCGCCGTCCTCCGGCACGCCGACGATGAACGAGCGCGCCTTGCTGATCAGCGGGTAAGTGAAGCGCTGAGGCCTGACGGGCACGGTGAACACGGGTTTGCCCCAGAATACCCCCAGGCTGCCCCACCCGATGGTCATCGTGTTGGGCGCGCCGCCGTCCACGCACAGGAACAACCCCTTGGGCAGCTGCCGCTGTACGATTGGCGTGAGCTCGGTTAACAGCGCGATTTCCTTTTGCGTCATTCGCGATCTCCTTTACTGCGGTCTGGGCGCGTGCCGGATCGGATCGTCGATACCGAACTGCACCAGAGTCGTCAGGCCGTGCATGGACGTAGTGTTGACCGTCGCGGCCTCGCCCAGATATTGGGTCATGCCGCGAAGCTGGCTGTCGATGATCAGCACGGGATAGCCGCCTGTCATCAACACCGACGAGTCCGCGCCCAGCGACTGCAGGTGAGTCCTGCCGTCCGCGCCTATGTAACGAACGGACATCCTGCCCTTGCCGTTGCGGGTAAGCTCGACGGTCGTCTTATTCTCCCGAAGCACCGCGGACAGGAACGGCTCGTGGATCGTCTCGCCAGCGCCGGGCTTGAACAGGTACAATCGCGTGCCGCACAGGTACGCGGCGTACAGTTCCGGAGCGGCCTCGGAGCGCGCGAGAAGATCCATCGCCGGCATAGGATATGTGTCCAAAACCGCGCCGATGCACGCTGAATACCGTTCCCATTTCGAGCGCAGTTCGGCAAGAGCGTCGGCGGCCGCGCCGGCTTCCTCGACGGCGGACTCGTATCGAGACTGGGTCTCGTTCAGCGCCGCCGATCGGCTGGTTAAATCGCCGGTCGCGTTATCGGCAAGGGTTTGAGCCGCGTCCAGCGCGGCCTCCGCGCGCATCAAGGCGAGACGAGCGTCTTCCTCGAGCGCTTCCAGTTCGTCGGCTGAAACCTCCAGCGCGTTGAACGCGGATTCAGCGGAGTCCATAGCGGCCTTCGCGTCTTGGAGATTGTTCAGCGCGGAGTTTTCGTCCTCGACCGCTTTATCATACAGAGCCTGCGCGCTAGCCGCCGCGTCTTTCGCGCGCGAGTCCTGCTCCGCGTACTGCGCCAGCTGCGCCGTGAACGCGGCGTGGGTGCGCTCCGCGTCGGCGAGATCGGCCTCGGCGGTCTTGATCGCGTCCGCGTCCTCCGAGTCCGACAGCGAGGCGGTTTGTTCGCGCAGGGATTGCATACGCGCGTCCGCTTGATCATACGCCTCGCGCTGTTCGGCGTATTCGCCGTCGGTTTCCTCCGCCATGGCTTGAGCCGCCTGCAGCGTGGTTTCAGCCTTAGCGCGCGCGGCTCCGGCGGTCTCGCTAACAGTCAGCGCGAGATTGTAAGCGCGGCGCGCAGCGTCATAATAGTTCCGGGCTTCGCGAGCGCGGTCGAGTTCCTCTTTCGCCGATTCAGCCTGATCTGCCGCGGATCGCGCCAGAGTCAGAGCCGCATCCGCGTCCGCGAGGGTCTCGGTTTGGGACGTCACCGCCGCGCGGGCTTTTTCAAGCGCGCCCGTCTCATACTCGAGCACGCCGCGCGCGGTCTCGTCGCGGCGAATGACGGCCCACTGACCGTTCAAATGCTCGGCAAGCGCGCGCGCCGTCAGAGCGTCGGACTCGGGCAGCGTATCCAGCCAACCCTCTAGCCCCGTATCCGCCGCCGCGCCAGAGAGCGGCGCAGCCAGCGTCAGCAAAACCAATACCGCCATAATGAGTGCGCAAGATGATTTTCTCATATTGATCCGCCTTCCTGTCCAACCAAACTGCCGCCGACACGAGCGCGCCAGCGATTCCCACGATTAGTATACGGTTTCCATCGGTCTATGTCAACCGCGCGCGGGAACGCGCGGAGCGCAAGCCTCATCATCCTTCTTGATCCGCAATACTTCCTCCAACGGAAGCTCGGTGTACTCAATTATCTCCTCCACCGAATGTCCCTTCGTTAACATTTTTACAGCCATCATGAGTTGGCGTTTCCTATCACCCCGCCGCTCCCCCGCCAACTCGGCCTCTCGCCTTATATCCATCACATGCAACTGATACATCATATACCTTCGCCTCCGTCCAGTGCGGTACCGACTCTATCTTCCTCCTCCCTCTTGATCCGCAGCACTTCCTCCAACGGGACTCCGGTATATTTAGCAATTTCTTCTACAGGTAGCGTCAATTTCATCATTGTTTCGATTACGGCACGCCGAGCTTTCCTTTCACCCCGCCGCTCCCCGCGTTTTTCACCGCGTTCTTCCCCGCGTTTTTCGCCCCGCCGCTCCCCTGCCAACTCGGCCTCTCTCCTGATATCCATCACGTGCAACTGATACATCATATACCTTCTCCTCCATTCAGGGCTTTGCCGATTCACCTTTACCGCGTTGTCTATGCGTTTTATCAGTTCAATACCCGACTGCCGGACGGGATAATTATCCGGCTTATCGATATACTCCAGAATCTCCC
>JAIRSO010000027.1 GCA_031255415.1 Oscillospiraceae bacterium | reverse complement strand
CCCCCCCGCGCTATGATACCCTTTCCTTATGCTGGAGTTTCTGCGTGACGATCCCGCGCGGTTCTTCGATTACGCGTTATACCGCGTGCCGGCGGTGCTTATCGCTTTGGTTTTGCACGAGTGGGCGCACGGGTACGTAGCGTTCAGGCTTGGCGATCCTACCGCTAGGGATCTAGGCCGGCTCACATTAAACCCGCTCGCGCATCTGGATCCGTGGGGCGCGGTAATGATGCTTTTTCTGGGTTTCGGGTGGGCGAAGCCCGTCCCGATCAACCCGCGTTATTTTAGGAACCCGCGCCGCGACGATCTGCTCGTATCCATCGCGGGCGTTACTATGAACATGGTCCTGTTCCTGCTATTCATGACGCTGGGCGCGGCGGCGGATCGCGCGCTGTGGGATCCGGAAGTAATCAAGCAAACCACATTGATGGAGCGGCTGTCGTTCCGAGGCGATATACTGCCGTACCTGCAGCTTGGCTACGGCGGCTATTATGAGGAATGGTTCGCCCATCCGTCGTATCTGCCCGTTCTGCGCATGACCACCCAGATAGCGATGGTCAACCTGCATATCGCCATATTCAACCTGATCCCGCTGCCGCCGCTCGACGGCTCGCACGTGCTGAACGATCTGGCGCTGAAGCGCGGGCTGTTCGCCAGTCCCGCCATGGCGCGCGCGGGCATGGGCATATTGATGCTCCTGTCGTTCACGGGATGGCTGGGCAGGGGGATATCGATCGCGGCGGCAGGCGTGCAGTCGGGGTTATTCAGCGTGATGGAGATGTTCGGCGCGTGATAGGCGCTGTTTTCGCGCGCGAACACGCCCCGGTCAACATCCGGTTGAGCCAGTTCGAAGGCCCGCTCGACCTACTGCTCCACTTGATAGACGAGGCGCGCGTCGATATCCGGGATATATTCGTGTCCCAGATCACCGAGCAGTATCTCTCCATGATGGATCAGGCTGCGGAGCTGGATATGGACGCGGCCAGCGCTTTCCTGTCGATGGCCGCCGCTCTGCTGGAGATCAAGTCCCGGACGCTGCTGCCCCGCCCCCCCGACCCCGAACCGGACGAGGACGAGGCGCGGCGGGAACTGATCGTCCAACTGGAACGCCACCGCGCGCTGAAGCTTCAGGCTGAATCGCTCCGCGCCCGCGAGGACGAGACCGGCGGCGCGTTCTTCAAATTGCCGGAGGAATGCCCGCCCGCCGATCAGGACGTTATATGGACGAACCTAACCGTGGACGCGCTGACCGAGGCCTGGCTGAAACTCCTGCGCCGGGTATCTGAACGCGAGGCGACCGCCGAACGCCTGGACGCGCCGCGTCGCGTGCTGCCGCGCGATACAGTCACGGTCGAGGCGTTCATGGAGCGCATAGAGCGGCGGCTTAGGCTAGGCTCGTGCGCGTTTGAGCAGTTGTTCGGCGCGAGGCCGTCCAGATCGCTGCTGGTGACGGGATTCCTCGCTCTATTGGAATTGATGCGCCAAGGCCGCGCCGCAGCGAGTCAGACCGCCGCGTTCGGCGCGATAATGATTAAATCCACGGGGATGTATAATATCGCATGAGACCGTCCCGACGCGCTCCGCAGCGGCTCGATCCGCTAACGCCGGATACCCAGCCCGTTCCGCAGGACTCGCCCGCCGACTTGATCCGGATAGCGGAGGCGGTGCTGTTCGCGTCCGGCGAGCCGGTGCGGATACCGGACGCGGCGCGCGCGCTCGGGGTGCGTTCGTCCGCGCTAAAGTCCGCGATGACGGCGCTGGCGCGCGAGTACGACGACGGCGGCAGGGGCGTATGCGTGCGCGTGTTCGGCGACAGCGCGCAGATGTGCACGCGTCCGGCTTTCGCGCAGACGGTCAGGCGTACTCTGCAGCCGATAGCGCGCCAGCCGCTAAGCCATCATGTGCTGGAGACGCTGGCAGTCGTCGCGTATCATCAGCCCGTCACGCGCGGCGAGATCGACCAGATGCGCGGCGTTAAGTCCGATTCGTCGGTGCACACGCTGCTCTCTCGCGGATTGATCCGCGAGCTGGGCCGGCGCGCGACGCTGGGGAGGCCTATGGAGTTCGGTACGACCGATCTGTTCCTGCGCCACTTCGGCTTAAGCCAGTTGGACGAACTGCCCGCGCCGCGCGCGGACGGCGGCGTAAACGATCCTAACGATCCGAAAGAGGAAAGGATATCCGTATGAGTGATTATGTGAACGAAACCAATGGATCGGCGCAATCCAGGCCATGGATGGATACGTCGCTCCCGTTCGAGGAGCGCGCGGGAATGCTAACCGCCGCGATGACGCTCGAAGAGAAGGTCAGCCAAACGTCGTATTACTCGTCCGCGATACCGCGCCTGGGCGTGCGCGAATATAACTGGTGGAACGAATGCCTGCACGGGGTAGCCAGAGCCGGGGTCGCGACCATGTTCCCTCAGCCTATCGGCATGGCGGCTAGTTTCGACGCGGAGCTACTCGGCGGTATCGCGGGAGCGATTGGCGTTGAGGCGCGGGTGAAGCATCACGCCGCGGCGGAGTTCGAGGATCGCGGCATCTATAAAGGGCTTACGATGTGGACTCCGAACATCAACATATTCCGGGATCCGCGCTGGGGACGCGGGCACGAGACCTACGGAGAGGATCCTTATTTAACCAGCCGCATGGGCGTGGCGTTCATCAAGGCGCTGCAGGGCGCCGATCCGAAGTATGGTTTATGCGACTCGACCGCGAAGCATTTCGCTGTGCACTCCGGCCCGGAGAACGATCGCCACCACTTCGACGCGAAGCCGTCGAAGAAGGATCTATACGAAACGTATCTTCCAGCGTTCAAGGCCGCCGTGAAAGAGGGCGGGGTGCGCGCCGTGATGGGCGCGTATAACCGCGTTTACGGAGAGGCCGCGAACGCGTCTGTTTTCCTGCTGGGCAAAACGCTGCGCGAGGAGTGGGGCTTCGAGGGATACGTGGTCAGCGACTGCGGCGCGATAGAGGACATATGGGAGCGCCACAAGATAGCGGACACTCCGGAGGAGGCCGCCGCGCTGGCTGTCAACAACGGCTGCGACCTATGCTGCGGCAGGATCTTCCAGCATCTGCTGGCGGCTGTGGAGAAGGGCTTGATCGCCGAGGACGCGATAGACCGCGCGGTCGAGCGGCTCTTGACGGCGAGGATGCGTCTGGGCGAATTCGATCCGCCGGAGGTTCAGCCTTACGCCAACCTGCCATACTCGCTGAACGACAGCAAGGAGCATCACGCGCTTAGCAAGCAGATGGCTCGCGACAGCCTCGTACTGCTCAAGAACGACGGCACGCTGCCTATCGATCCATCGTCGGCGCGGACCGTAGCCGTTATCGGACCCAACGCCGACAGCCGCGCCGCGCTTATAGGCAATTACGTCGGGACTCCTTCCATTACATATACCATACTGGAGGGGCTGCGCGCGGTCGCGCCCGGGGTACGGTTCATACTCGCGGAAGGGTGCGCGCTGACGGGCGGCTCCAACGAGGCGGCTTGGGGCGAGACGGATACGTTCAGGATAGCCGAGGCGATGAAGGCTGTAAGCGAAGCCGATATATCGATCGTCGTGACCGGATTGACGGGCGAGACCGAGGGCGAGGAGGGCTATGGCTCCGGGGATCGCGTGAGTATGCATCTGCCGGAATCACAGCGGAACATGATAGACGCGTTAGCGTCGATGGGCAAGCCGATGGTTCTTGTGAACATGACGGGTTCGGCTACGCTGTTCCCGCGTGAAGACGCGTTCCGCGCGATTATACAGGCGTGGTATCCCGGGCAGTTCGGCGGGCTGGCTGTGGCGGAGGCGCTGTTCGGATCGTTCTCGCCGAACGGGAGGCTTCCGGTAACATTCTACGCGTCGATGGAGCAGGTGCCCGACTTCAGCGATTATTCAATGAAGGGACGGACGTATAGGTATCTTGAGGGCGAACCCGCGTATCCGTTCGGGTATGGGTTGAGTTACACATGGTTCCGGTATGAGGACATAAAGGTTGCGCGCAACACGAAGGGGTTAACGGTGGGCGTGACCGTGCGCAACGTTGGAGATGTTACGGGCAAGGAGGCCGCGCAGGTTTATATAAAGTGGATCGACGCGGACGCGGATACGCCTATATGGCAGTTGGCAGGGTTCCGGAAGGTGATGATAAGGCCGGGCAAGTCGCGGAGATTGACGTTCACGATCACTCATGAGCAGTTGGCGGTAGTGGACGAGGATGGGAATCATCGCCCGCACGTGGGTAGGTATGAGGTCGCGGTAGGCGGCGGACAGCCGGACGCGCGCACGGAGGCGCTGACAGGCCAGGCTATCGCGCGAGTGGTGGTGTAGTACGGCGGGCGTGTAGAGCGGCGCACTGTTGGGCGTTGTGCTCTGCCATAAATGGTAGTCTGTCGCTTAGTGCGGCACTCCCGGGGAATGGCTCCCTCTGTCGGGGAAATGGCCTCCTCTGTCGCTTAGTGCGGCACTCCCGGGGAATGGCTCCCTCTGTTAGCGGGAGCCATTCCCCTACCAGATAAGTCTGAATTCACAAACATTCCCTCTTGACAAACGCGTCCCAATCGCATATTATACATAAGTAGCCTAATTTCCGCATAATATACATCGGGACGAAATAATATGCATGGAGCGCGCCGATGAAGAGCGTATTCATTGACGGTCAGGCGGGAACCACAGGCCTGAAACTGCGGTCGATGCTGGAGCCGCGAGGGGATATCACACTGCTGGCTATCGATCCGGCGAAGCGGAAGGATCCCGCCGCTCGCGCCGCGTTGATGAACCAGGCCGACGCGGTATTCCTCTGTCTGCCCGACGCTGCCGCGATCGAGGCCGCGCCTCTCGTAACCAACCCCGACACGGTGATCCTCGACGCCAGCACGGCGCACCGCGCCAGTCCCGGCTGGACATACGGCTTTCCCGAACTAAGCGCCGATCAACGCGGCGAGATCGCCTCGTCTAAGCGTATCGCCGTGCCGGGATGCTACGCGACGGGATTCATCGCGCTGATCGCTCCATTGACGCGGGGCGGCTGGCTCTCGCCGTCAACGCCCCTGGCCTGCCACGGCGTATCAGGCTACAGCGGCGGCGGCGTGAAGATGATAGACGCGTATGAGTCGGACGATCGCCACGCGTGGCTGGATAGTCCGCGCCAGTACGGTTTATCTCAAAACCATAAACACCTGCCGGAGATGACCCGCATACCCAGACTAAACATACCGCCAGTGTTCAACCCGATCGTGTGCGATTACTTCGCCGGGATGCTAGTCAGCGTGCCGCTGCACGCGTCCGCGCTGGCGAAACGAGCCGGAATAAACGAACTGAACGATATATACTCGCGCCACTACGCGCGCTCGCGGTTCATCCGAATCGAGCCGCCCCCGTCCGACGGGTTCATACCGTCCAACGCGCTTGCCGGAACCAACGACCTTATCATAACCATCGCGGGCTGCGACGAGCGGCTCACCCTAACGGCGGCGTTCGACAACCTGGGCAAAGGCGCGGCGGGAGCGGCGATGCAATGCATGAATATCGCTCTAGGGCTGGATGAAGCGGAGGGATTCTGATCAAACAGGGAGCAGCCGATATGATTATGGAAACGCAATGGATCGCGGGAGGCGTGTGCGCGCCTAAAGGATTCAAGGCCAACGGGATCCACTGCGGCGTGCGCAAGAACGCGGGCAAGAAGGATCTCGCGCTGATACTGGCCGACCATCCCTGCGTGGCGGCAGCGGTATACACGCGCAATAAGGTGTGCGGCGCGCCGGTCACGGTCACGCGCGGGCATCTGTCCGACGGCAAGGCGCAGGCCTGCATATGCAACAGCGGCAACGCGAACACCTGCAACGCCGACGGCATAGATATCGCCAACGCTATGTGCGGCGCGCTGGCTAAGGCCGTCAACATCAGCGAGAACGACGTGATAGTAGCGTCCACCGGGGTTATAGGCCAGCCGCTGCCGCTCAAGCCGATCGTGACAGGCATACCCGCGCTAGCCGCGGGACTCGCGCCGGACGAGTCCGGGGCGCGCGCAGCCGCCGAAGCCATCATGACCACCGACACGCGCGTCAAACAGATCGCGCTGACCATCGACATAGATGGAACGCCCGTCACGATCGGCGCGATGTGCAAAGGCTCGGGTATGATCGCGCCGAATATGGCGACGATGCTCTGCTTCGTCACCACCGACGCGGATATCGATCGCGATATGTTAAGCGACGCGCTGTTCGCCGCCGTAGACAAGACGTTCAACCGCATAGTCGTGGACGGCGACACGTCCACCAACGACATGACCGCCATAATGGCTAGCGGCATGGCGGGGAACAGACGCGTCGTATCCAAAGGCGAGGCGTTCGACGCGTTCTCCGGCGGACTGACAGCCGCGCTCGCTAAACTGGCGCGCGAAGTCGCCCGCGACGGGGAAGGCGCGACCACATTGATCACCGTGAACGTCGCGGGCGCGCCCGACGGCTCGCTGGCGCGCTCGATAGCGCGCAGCGTTGTTACCTCGCCCCTGGTCAAGACGGCGATCTTTGGTTCCGACGCTAACGTTGGACGCGTGCTGTGCGCGATCGGGTACACGCCCGGGGACTTCCGCGCGGACGATATCGCGCTCTCGATCGAGTCCGACGCGGGCGCGCTGCCCGTTTGCGAACACAGCCTCACCCTCCCGTTCCCGGAGGAAACCGCGCTGGCGATACTCAATCGTCCGGAGGTAATCATCAACATCGACATGAACCAAGGCGGCAGCGAGGCCACAGCCTGGGGATGCGACCTTACATACGGGTATGTCCACATAAACGGCGATTACCGTTCGTGAGTACGGAGGTTATTATGAATTTACAACAGCCAGCTCCAGGCGGCACGCTCAACGCGATGAAGGCGCGGATACTCACCCAGGCTCTGCCCTATATAATGAAGTATCACGGCAAGATCGTCGTGGTCAAGTACGGCGGGAACGCGATGGTCAGCCGCGAACTGCGCGAAGCCGTGATGAGCGACGTGATCCTGCTCTCGCTGGTGGGCATAAAGGTCGTGCTCGTGCACGGCGGCGGGCCGGAGATAACCGAGACGCTGAAACGGATGGGCATGCCATCGCGGTTCGAGGGCGGGCTTCGGGTCACGGACGGCGATACCGCAAAGGTAGTCCAGATGGTTCTAGCCGGACAAACGAACAAGGATCTCGTCGCGCTGATCCAGAAGATGGGCGGGCGCGCGCTGGGGTTGTGCGGCCTCGACGGCGGGATGCTGAGCGTGCGCAGGATCGAGTCGGAGCCTGATCTAGGCTTCGTCGGCGACGTGTCGCGCGTTGACGACAGGCCTATAATGGACGCGCTGTCAGCGGGATATATCCCGATAATCGCCACGGTCGGCACGGACGGCTCCGGACAGCCGTTCAACATCAACGCCGACACCGCCGCAGCCACGATAGCCGGCGCGCTGAAGGCGGAAAACCTCATCGTAATGACGGACATTCGCGGCTTGATGCGCGATACCCGCGATCCGGTATCGTTCATCCCCGCTATCCCGGTGAGCGAAGTCCCCGCGCTTAGGCGGCAGGGCGCTATAGACGGCGGCATGATACCCAAGGTGGAATGCTGCGTCGAGGCTATACGGCGCGGCGTAGCCAAGGCCGCGATGATTGACGGGCGCATCCCGCATGCTATATTATTGGAGATGTTCTCCGACGAGGGCATCGGCACGCTGTTTACGAGGTAGCGGAATGGATATGATCACGCGCGACAGGCAGTATGTCGCCAACACATACGCGCGCTTCCCTATCGCGCTGGCTAAAGGCCAAGGCGCGCGCTGCTGGGACGCTGACGGCAGGGAGTATATCGACCTGACCAGCGGTATCGGCGTTAACTCGCTGGGATTCTGCGATCCCGAATGGATCAAGGCCGTCGGCGCTCAGCTGGCTACGCTGCAGCATACCTCGAACCTGTATTACACCCAGCCGGGGATCGAGCTGGCGCGGACGCTATGCCAGCGCTCCGGCATGAAGAAGGCGTTCTTCTGCAACTCCGGCGCGGAGGCTAACGAGGGCGCGATCAAGGCCGCGCGCAAGTGGGGCCACAGCCGGCGCGGCCCAAACTGCCACAACATCATCACGCTGAAGGGTTCGTTCCACGGACGCACCCTGGCGGCGCTCGCCGCGACGGGACAGGATCATTTCCATAAGGATTTCGATCCGTTCCCAGACGGGTTCAGCTACGCCGAGCCTAACAGCGCCGCGGCGCTGGAATCGCTCGCCGACGAAAACACCTGCGCGATAATGGTCGAGTTCGTGCAGGGCGAGGGCGGCGTTCGCGCGCTGGATCGATCCTTCGCCAGAGCCATCGCGAAGCTGTGCGAAGAGAAGGATATCCTCCTGATCGACGACGAGGTTCAGACCGGGATCGGGCGCACCGGTACGCTGTTCGCTTACGAGCAGTATGGCGTAACGCCGGATATCGTCACGTGCGCGAAGGGTCTGGGCGGCGGTCTGCCTATCGGCGCGATACTGTTCGGCGATAAGACCGAGACGGTATTGAAGCCCGGGGATCACGCGTCTACGTTTGGAGCGAACCCCGCCATATGCGCCGGCGCGCTGGTCGTGCTGGATCGAATCAATGAAGACGGACTGCGCCAAGTCAACGAGTCCGCTAAGACGATCCGATCGGGATTATCGGATATAATTCGCAGGCTCACGGGCATAACGCCGAGCGTGGGCGGGCTGGGGCTGATGATAGGCGTATCCGTGCCGTATGTCTCCGCGAGGGAGGCTGTCAACGCCGGGATCAAGCAAGGCGTGCTGACGCTGACCGCCAGCGATCGGCTGCGGCTGCTGCCGCCGCTGACCATCACGCCGGAGGAAACGGCAGAGGCTCTGCGCCGTATGGAGAAGGCCGGGAGGTCGTTCGTATGAAGCATCTATTGAAACTGCTCGATCTGTCGCCGGAGGAGATAACGGGTCTGCTCAACCTTGCCGATCAACTGAAGTATGAGCGCAAGCACGGCATCCCGCATCAGCGCCTGACGGGCAAGACGCTGGGCATGATATTCCAGAAAGCCTCGACTAGGACGCGCGTCTCGTTCGAGGTGGGCATGTTCCAACTGGGCGGCATGGCGTTGTTCCTGTCGGGCGGCGATCTGCAGATTGGGCGCGGAGAATCCGTATCCGACACCGCGCGCGTGCTCAGCCGCTATCTGGACGGCATAATGATCCGCACGTTCGGTCAAGACGAGGCCGAGGCGTTAGCCGACTACGGATCGATCCCGGTGATAAACGGATTGACGGATATGGCGCATCCATGCCAGGCTTTGGCTGATCTCATGACGATACGCGAGGCTAAAGGATCGCTCGAGGGGCTGAAGCTATGCTACATCGGCGACGGCAACAACATGGCCAATTCGCTGATTGTGGGCTGCCTAAAGACGGGGATGCGTATCACCGCCGCGTGTCCGAAACCCTACGCGCCCAGCGATACCGTGCTGGAGTTCGCGAAAGCGTACCGCGACAGGTTCTCGCTGACGGACTCGCCTATGCTCGCCGCGTCGGACGCGGACGTGTTATACACCGACGTATGGGCGTCGATGGGCATGGAATCGGAGAAAGCCGAGCGCGCCAAGGCGTTCCAGGGATATCAGATCAACGCCGGGATTGTCCGCGAGGCGAAGCCCGACGTTATGATCCTGCATTGCCTCCCCGCGCACAAGGGCGAAGAGATAACTTCAGAGGTTTTCGAGGCTCACGCGGGAGAGATATTCGACGAGGCGGAGAACAGGCTCCACATACAGAAAGCCATTTTGGTGACGCTGTTGGAATAATCGCAGGGAAGCCCAACGGCTCGTCCGTTGGGCTTTATGGTCAACCGGCTTAAACGCGAACGGATTCGCGCGAGATTCCTGCCTCTCGCTGATGCGAGGGTGGGAGGCGGGCTGGAGGTTCGCTTAACGGACGAGCCGCGCGAGGGGTAAAGACTCGCGAGGCTGACGCAGTTTAAGTTGGTTGATTATATCTTAAGGGCGGCTTTGATCGCCGAATATGGGTTATGACCGGAGGAAAGACGTGAGCGGCAAGCGTTATCTTATACTGGAGAACGGCGGGGTTTACGAGGGCGTTCGGATTGGCGCGGCGACCGAGGCGCGCGGCGAATTGGTATTTACAACGGGCATGGTCGGGTATCTGGAAACCCTGACCGATCCCAGTTATTTCGGGCAGATAGTGGTGCAGACGTTCCCGTTGATCGGCAACTATGGCGTGATAACGCCGGACTTCGAGAGCGATAGCCCGCGCCTGTCGGGGTACGTGGTGCGCGAGGCGTGCGGCTGTCCGTCCAACTTCCGCAGCGAGGGGACGCTGGACGCTTTCCTGCGCGAATCCGGGGTGCCCGGACTGGCGGGGGTGGACGTTCGCGCGCTGACCCGCGTACTGCGCACGGCTGGCGTGATGCGCGCCGTCATATCGGACAGCCCCAGCGCGGAGTTTCCCGCTTCGCCTCCTATCGCCGGGGTGATGGATGTGACGTGCCGCGAGATATCGCGCGAGGCTCCGCCCGAACCTATCGGTACCGCCGCCTTGATCGATTACGGCGCGAAGGGCGGCATAGTCCGCGCTTTGACGCGTCGCGGGCTCGCCGTGACCATATATCCCGCCGACACGAAAGCCTCCGTCATAATCGAGTCGAGTCCCGACGGGATAATGCTGTCGAACGGGCCTGGCGATCCCTCCGTTAATACGGGGATCATCGGCGAGTTGCGCGGACTGGCGCGCTCTGGTATCCCTATGTTCGGCATATGCCTCGGGCATCAGCTGCTCGCGCTGGCCTCTGGCGGCGTGACGGAGAAGCTCAAGTTCGGGCATCGCGGCGCGAACCAGCCCGCGCTCCATATCCCGACGGGCAGGGTGTACATCACCAGCCAGAATCACGGCTACGCGGTCGGCATGAGCGATCTGCCCCCCGGCGTTGAAGCGACATATGTCAACGCGAACGACGGCTCCTGCGAGGGTCTGCGTTACGCGGACTTCCCCGCGTTCTCGGTGCAGTTTCACCCTGAGGCATGCGGCGGGCCGCTGGACACGGGTTTCCTGTTCGACGAGTTCCTTTCATTGATGGGCAAGCTGGGCGCTTCGCTTGACTGGCGCGCGGCTCACGGGGATTATTTGGGGGATAGGTTCCTTCGGAACGCGGGAGGTGTGCCGCAATGCCGGTGATGGAAGGCGTGCGCCGGGTATTGATTATTGGATCGGGCGCTATAGTGATAGGCCAGGCTGCGGAGTTCGATTACGCCGGCTCGCAGGCATGCCGCGCGCTGAAGGCCGCTGGACTGGAGGTAGTGCTGGTCAACCCCAATCCCGCGACGATCATGACCGACGCGGCTATGGCTGACCGCATATATATCGAGCCGCTCACGCCAGAGATCGTCAGGCGCGTGATACTGAAGGAACGTCCCGACAGCCTTCTGTCCACGCTGGGCGGGCAAAACGGGTTGACTCTGTCTATGCAGCTGGCGCGCGAGGGTTTCCTTGACGCTAACGGCGTGAGGTTGTTGGGCGCTAACCTTGACACGATCGAGCGCGCGGAGGATCGCCAGCGGTTCAGGGACACCATGTCGGAGATCGGCCAGCCCGTCATCCCGTCGGGAGTCGTGACCGACGTTAACGCCGCGCTGGATCTAGCCGGGCGGCTGGGTTATCCGGTGATAGTAAGACCCGCGTTCACGCTGGGCGGATCGGGCGGCGGCATCGCAAAGGACGAGGACTCTTTGCGCGAGATCGCGCCGACGGGACTTCGCGCGTCGCCGATAGGCCAGATTCTTGTCGAAAAGTGCGTCTCCGGATGGAAGGAGATCGAGTTTGAGGTGATGCGGGACGCTCGCGGCAACGTCATCACGGTCTGCTCGATGGAGAATTTCGATCCGGTGGGCGTGCATACGGGCGACTCGATCGTGATAGCGCCAGCCGTCACGCTCTCGGACAAGGAGTATCAGATGCTGCGCACGGCGGCGCTGACCATCATCCACGCGCTGAAGGTGGAAGGCGGCTGCAACGTCCAATTCGCGCTGAAACCGGACTCGTTCGAGTACGCGGTGATAGAGGTTAACCCGAGGGTATCGCGATCGTCCGCGCTCGCGTCGAAGGCTACGGGTTATCCTATCGCGAAGATCGCCGCGCAGATAGCGGTCGGTTTCACGCTGGACGAACTGCGAAACGCTGTGACGGGCGTGACCAGCGCGTGTTTCGAGCCCGCGCTTGATTACGTGGTGGTGAAACTGCCTAAGTGGCCTTTTGATAAATTCGTTTACGCCAGGCGCGGACTGGGCACGCAGATGAAGGCGACCGGGGAGGTCATGGCTATAGGCACGTCGTTCGAGCAGGCGTTGATGAAGGCGGTTCGAGGCGCGGAGATAGGGCTGAACACGCTGCGCGCGCCGCGCATTATGCGCAAGAGCGACG
This sequence comes from Oscillospiraceae bacterium, assembly GCA_031255415.1. GTDB lineage: Bacteria > Bacillota > Clostridia > Christensenellales > Aristaeellaceae > BNUH01. The sequence goes on along the minus strand of JAIRSO010000027.1, from coordinate 2,938 downwards.
AGGAGCTTTATGAGACGCTAGGCCAATGCACGGACGAGAGGCTATTCGTGCTGTACGCGTTGATATCGAGGGGCGTATCGATTGAGACGTTACATGGGTTGACGGGCGTGGATCCGTGGTTCTTGAGCAAACTGGAGAACCTGCTCAAGATGGAGCGGCGGCTAGCGTCGGGCGATCAATGCTATTTAGAAGCGAAGGCGCTGGGTTATCCGGACGCGGCTATTCGCAAGCTGACCGGGCAGTCCATTAAATCTCCGCGTTTGCCGGTATATAAGATGGTCGATACCTGCGCGGCAGAGTTCGAGGCGCGCACGCCGTACTTCTACGCCACATACGACGACGAGAACGAAGCGGAAGCGTTCCTTCAATCGAAGATAGAGGAGCGCGCGGAGCGGGGGCTGTCTGAGATGCCGAGGGTAGTGGTATTCGGGTCCGGGCCGATAAGGATCGGGCAGGGGATAGAGTTCGATTACGCGAGCGTGCACTGCGTATGGACGCTGCGCGAGTTAGGGTATGAAGTAGCGTTAGTTAACAACAATCCGGAGACTGTGTCAACCGATTTCGATACAGCGGATAGGCTATACTTCGAGCCGTTAACGCCGGAGGATGCTGCGGGAGTGCTGGCGGTGGAGAAGCCTATGGGAGTAGTGGTTGCGTTCGGGGGGCAGACCGCCATTAAGTTAACGCGCGCGCTGAATCAGGCGGGCGTGCGTATATTGGGATCCAGCGCGGACAGTATTGACGCGGCGGAGGATCGGGAGAAGTTCGACGAGCTGTTGACCGTGCTAGGTATAGAGCGTCCGCGAGGGTGCACGGTAGTCAACGAGGATGAGGCGGTAGAGGCCGCGGCAAGGCTGGGGTATCCCGTGTTGGTAAGGCCGAGTTATGTGCTGGGCGGGCAGAATATGATACTCGCGTATGGGGAGTCCGATATTCGAGAGTATATGAAGATTATACTGCGGCAGGGTATTGAGAATCCCGTGTTGATAGATCAGTATCTGCAAGGCACAGAGTTGGAAGTGGACGCGATCTGCGACGGCGAGGATATTCTTATACCCGGGATAATGGAGCATATAGAAAGAGCGGGAGTGCACAGCGGGGACTCGATCGCGGTGTATCCGGCATGGAATCTGAACGGGGTGACGACAGATAGGTTGATTGAAGCGACGCGTTCGCTAGCGTTAGGGTTGGGTACGGTAGGGTTGATTAATATCCAGTATATTCTGCATGATAATCAGATCTACGTGATAGAGGCGAACCCGCGCGCGTCAAGGACAGTACCGTATATCAGTAAAGTGACGGGGCTGCCGATGGTGGATGTGGCCGTGAGGGTGATGCTAGGGTGGAAGCTGAAGGAGTTGCCGTACGGGACAGGGTTGTTCAGGAAAAGCGCGTATTACGCAGTGAAAGCGCCGGTGTTCTCGTTTGAGAAGTTGGCAGGAGTGGATACGCAATTAGGGCCAGAGATGAAGTCAACGGGGGAGGTATTGGGTGTAGCGAGGACGCTGGAGGAGGCGTTAGTAAAAGGGTTGGCGGCGGCAGGGTACAGGCTGGATAGGAACGGGGGGGTATTGTTCGCCGTAAAGGATGGGGATAAGCCGGACGCGGTAAGAATAGCGAGGAAGTATGCCGCGATGGGGTGGAGGCTGTACGCGACGGAGGGTACAGCGCAAGCGTTTGAAGAGTCGGGGTTGGAAGTGGAGAGGTTGGCGGCGGTAGCGGTTGATATAGAATCGATACTAGGGTTGATAGATTCAGGGGTGATAGACGCGGTAGTGTCAACATCAAGCAAGGGGAGGTTCCCAGAGAGGGCAAGCGTAAGGTTAAGAAGAAAGGCGGTAGAGCGGTCGATACCATGTCTGACCAGTTTGGATACGGCGGGAGTGTTAGCGAACGCGTTAGCGAGTAAATATACGTTAGAGAATATAGAGTTGGTAGATGTGGCGGGGATGCGGCATGAAAAGACCAGGCTGAAGTTTGTGAAGATGAGGGGAAGCGGGAACGATTATATCTACTTCGACTGTTTCGATCAGGAAGTGGGGAGTCCGGAGTCGGTGAGTGTGCAGATATCCAGCCGGAGTTTCGGCGTGGGTGGGGATGGGATAGTGTTAATACTGCCGCCGGACAGGGATCATGAAGACGCGGACGCAATGATGAGAATGTTTAACGCGGATGGTTCGGAGGCGGAGCTAGCAGGGAATGCGTTGAGATGTGTGGCAAAGTATCTGTATGAGTCCGGGAGGGTGAGGAAGGATCTGATGCGGATTCAAACAGAAGGCGGGATGAAAAATGTGAGGGTGTACGAGAGAGGCGGGATAGTAGAGTCCGCGTGTGTGGAGATGGGAAGGGTAGCGTTTGAGGCGGAGAAGGTGCCCGTAGGGTTGAAAGGATGGGAAAATAGGGAGGTTGTAGGGGTAGAGGCAGAAGTAGGGGGAGGGGTAGAGAGGGTTACGTGTCTGTCAATGGGGAATCCGCATTGTGTGATATTTGTGAAAGATGTGAGTAGGGCGCCAGTAAGGGAGCGGGGGGCAGCAATAGAGAGGGATCCGGTGTTCCCGCAGAGGGTGAATGTATCGTTTGCGCAAGTGGAGGGGAGGCATACGATGCGCATGCGGACATGGGAGCGTGGGATAGGTGAGACGCAAGCGTGCGGGACGGGAGCTTGTGCCGCGGCGGCGGCGGCGGTAAGGTTAGGGTTAGTAGAGCAAGGGGATATTACGGTGCATATGCCGGGAGGCGACCTGCTGGTAAGAGTAGATAACGACGAAATATGGCTGACCGGAGACGCGGTGAAGGACTTCGAAGGCATAGTAGATATATAGCTCCAAGGCATGTAGGCCAAACGAACGACCAAGTAATGGCAACATCAGAGCGGCACATGGGTCCAGCGGCACGCTGGTCAGGGGGTCAAGGGGGGCTGAAGCCCCCCTGCGGGGTC
>JAIRSO010000004.1 GCA_031255415.1 Oscillospiraceae bacterium | reverse complement strand
AAGCCCCCCTTGACCCCCTGACCAGCGTGCCGCTGGACCCATGTGCCGCTCTAATTCTTTTGCCTTCGACTTTTAGGCAATCCAACTGGTGCATTCATCCGCCGCTTACGCGGCCTTCGCTGGGTTAACGTGGGTTGGGTGGCGCTGTGATTCTTTTGTTTTCCTACTGGGGCATGGCAAGAAACTGTTAATTAGCGGCGTTATATGTCGTATGGACACAAGCTGCCGGGAGGGATCCGCCGTCTTATGATACGCTGGGCTTGGCTGCGTCGCTTATCTCTTACATGCATGTTCTTTGCCTTGCTGGGCTTTGCCTGTTTTGGCTGGCTTATCGTGCTTGTATCTCACATGGAGGACACTGTGATTACACCGCCTGTTGAATCGGTTGCTGGTACTGGTATTTGGCGTGGCTACAATGGCGTACGCTATGATTGCATAATCATACTCGGCGCTCAAGTGAACCCTAACTCATCCCCTTCCGAAGCCCTCCTTCGCCGGATGGAACTCGCCCTTGAATACTTCACCGCTAAACCTACCCTTATCATTACTACTGGCGGGCGCGGCCCTGACGAACCCCTCTCTGAGGGCGACTTTATGTATACCTGGCTCCGCGCTCGTGGCGTCCCTCACGAACTCCTTGCTGTTGACAATACATCCCGCAACACCCGCGAGAACATCTCTAACGCTAAATCTATCATGGACTCATTCTCCCTTACCCGCGCGCTTGTCGTTACTAGCGACTACCACCTCCCCCGCGCCCTCTCTGTCTGCCGCGACTCTGGCATTATCGCGATTGGCGCGGGCAGCGAATCCTCTCCTGATATGTGGTGGAAGAACCATTTGCGCGAATCCCTTGCTTGGATCAAATATAAACTCGGATTCTAAAGGAGCATTATGCTGTCTAACTATCATACCCATACCTCGCGTTGCTGCCACGCTTCTGGCGCCGACTCCGACTATATCGCAGCCGCCATCTCTTCCGGCTACTCTGTCCTTGGCTTTTCTGATCATTGTCCTTGGCCTTTTACTGATTGGTTCTCTATCCGTGTTCGTATGCATTGGTCCGAACTCCCTGATTATATCAACTCTATCCATACCCTCCGCGACTCCAACCGCACCGCCCTCACAGTACTATGCGGACTTGAATGTGAATATTTCCCAAACCATATATCAACCCTTCGCTATATGTCATCCCTTACAGACTATCTCATCCTTGGTCAGCACTACGACACTACCGCCCCCTCTTGCGCCTTCGTTGGTGACACAGCCGACCTCTCCATGTCCCGTAAATATATCGACCAATGCGTATCTGGACTATCCACTGGCTTGTTCAGCTACCTTGCCCACCCTGATATGTTCTTATTGCCTTACAATGAATTCACTCCCACCCTTGCCTCCCTTTGCCGCGAACTCTGCCGCGCGGCTCGCGAACTCTCGATCCCCCTTGAATTCAACCTGTACGGACTCCGCAAACAAACCAAATCCCCTTGGCTTGGCTACCCTTCAGGCCTTGGCTACCCCTGCCATGCCTTCTGGCGCATCGCCGCCGAAGAAAACTGCACCGCTATTATTGGCGTCGACGCGCACTCCCCCGACGCTCTGCGCGATCCCGAACTACCCCTGTTAGCCTCCATGTACCTTAACGCGCTTAACATAACCCTTGTTGACCATATCTAGAGTAGGGCGGCCTTAAGCCGCCCCAATGCTATATCGCTTCGCCTTGCCTCACGATTTCATTTTCAGATACTGCGACTGTGCCCAGGCTTGTTTTCCGTCGTACTGCACCTGTACCCACCCGGACTTATCTGGCGACAATACTTTCACCACGGTTCCGGGCGGAATCTGCGCTATGCGCGCGCCTGTCTTGGTGGACGGCGCTTTGCGCAGGTTTAACTTGTTCCCGGTCGGCGTGGCTACTACCGCGTCATACGGCGTCGCCGGACTTTTCGCCGGAGGCGGATCAGGCGCGGTGGCTTCGCTCTTGAAGCCTTGCACCCCGCTGTAATCCACGTTCTTCAGCCATGCCACATGGGTCCAGCTTTGGCTTAGTTTTGTAGTCCCGACGTACCCCTTGACGCTGGACGCGGAGACGCATTCAGCGTCCGGCGCGCCGCAGAACACCCCTACGTGATGCGCGTTGCCTATGCCGTCTCCGGCATATTTCTTTGGTTCGTTATTCGTTCCGTCCGGCGAGACCACATAGACCGCAGCGCCCGGCACGATTTTGCCTTGCGCCTTAGCCTCGCTGATAGTCCACACGAACGCCGAGTCATGCCTGAACATATCGTTTGATCCCAGGTAGGTGCTGGTTCCGCCGGACTTACGCACGCAGTACTGCACAAGCCCTTGGCAGTCCATGCCCCGCTTTGGATCGGATCCGCCCAGGACATATGGGATTCTTGGCATTTTCAGCAGGGCAAGCGCGTTGGACGCAACGTCCTGCGCTTTAACTATGCTCATATACTTCCCCTCCCGCGTATAATATATGTGCGGTTAATGTGTATGGTTCGCGCGCGATTCCTGCTATTGACGCGCGCGCGCCCGCGTGGTATACTGATCGCATCAACCGTTAGGAGGTTCGCGTCTAGTAATGATAAGCCGCTGATTCGCCGCATGACTGCCGCCCGCTGGACGCGGGAGCTTGTTGCATGCTGTGGAGAAGCGGACGGTTGGCTGGCGTTGACGCGCCGCGCTTACGGTTTGCCTTTCCGGCATGCGCTGGGGAGGTTTTTATTATGTCTTTGGTAACGCTTACTAACGTTAGCGTCCGGTTCGGATTGACCGACGTGCTGGATGGCGTCAGCGTGGATATCAAGCCGGGGGATAGGCTTGGGTTAACTGGAGAGAACGGTGCGGGCAAGAGCACTCTGCTGGCGGTCATCGCGGGCGAGTTGAAGCCCGACGGCGGTACCGTGCGCGCTGCGGCGGACGTTGCCTTCGCCAGGCAATATGGAGGAACCAACTCGCGCGGCGGCGAGGACTCCGATCCCGAGCTGGACGCGCGGCTTCGCGTAGCGGAGTTGAACGCGTCTGGCCAGGACGAAGACGAGATGAGCGGAGGCGAGCGCACGCGCGTTAAACTGGCGCGGGCGTTTGGCGAACGCGCGCCGCTGTTACTGCTGGACGAACCGACCGCGAACCTCGACGCGGACGGATGCGTCGAACTGGAGCGCCTGCTCAACGCGTATCCAGGCGCGTTTATACTGGTCTCCCACGACCGCGCGCTGTTGGACGGCGTGTGCGACGGGATACTCGCGCTGGAGGGAGGCAGACTGCGCCGATACAACGGAGGGTGGTCGGATTACAAACGGGTGCGCGAGGAACAGCGCGAGCGCGAGGCTTTTGAATACGAACAGTACCGCGCGGAGGAAAGGCGGCTGAAACAAGCGATACAGGGCACGCGCGAGAAACGCGATCAGGTGAAGAAAACGCCCGCGAGGATGGGCAACAGCGAGGCGCGGCTTTACAGGCGCGGATACACAGCCGTGCAGAAACAGCTGGATCGGCAGAGGAAACAACTCGAGTCGCGGCTGGGTCATCTCGACAAGAAGACCAGGCCGACTGTCGAGACCAAACTACGCGTGTCCGACAACCCGCTAAAGGATTGTCCGGCGATAGTATCGGATACCGCGCTGCGCATAGTCCGCTTGACGCTGTACGGCGGCGATAAATTGCTGTTACAGGAAGTTAACGCGGAGATATCTTCACGATGCGTGACCGCGCTGACAGGCCCGAACGGATGCGGAAAGTCAACGTTACTGCGCGCGATAGCGTCCAACGCCCATCCGGACGAGATACGCCAAGCGAACGGACTGCGCATAGGCTACTTCTCGCAGGACGCGCTGGAGACGCTCTCGTCCCGGGATACTCTGCTGGATAACGTGATGCGCGAGAGCGCGTACCCGCAGGACGTGGCGCGCACCGCGATGGCGCGTCTGGGTTTAACCGCCGAAGACATGATGAAACCGGCGGGCGTGCTGTCCGGCGGCGAGCGTGCCAAGTGCCTATTGGTGCGGCTGCTGCTGGGGAATAACAACTTCCTGCTGCTGGACGAACCCGGCAACTACCTGGATATATACGCTCTGGATGCGCTGGAGGCTCTGCTGGACGCGTACCCGCACGGCATGCTGTTGGTTTCGCACGACCGCAGGCTCGTGGAGCGCGTCGCGTCGCGGAGTCTGGCGATTCGCGGCAAAGGATTGGCGGAGGCGTAACACGCCTCCGTCCTTTTCGCGATATTCCATATTTTACCACCTATTTCGCGCAAAGCTCGACCGCCCGCAACCTTGACAATTACTGATATACATTGTATTATGTGATTACATAATCGCGGAAAGGAAGCAAAAACGCGCTATGCGAAGATGGCTGGCATACTTGATATTGGCCGCGTTAGCAATTATTACGACAGCGCCCGCGCGGGCGAGTACGGAAATAAACGATCCCGCGGCCGGCCAGGGGATCCCAGATGCTTCATATAACGATTCGGAAGAGAATAACGCCGTACTGGCGGCGAATATCGTCGGCACTGGGAACCCCATGAACCCATTCCTCAATCCAGACCCCACGGCAAAGACGCTGTTCGCGCGCGTAAAGACCGCGTCCGGCACGCTGAACCTGCGCGAGAAGGCTGAAAACTCGGCGAAAATACTGGCGAAACTGGCCTCGAACGTGGTGGTGCGGGTAGTCGCGGTGATGACGGAGACCGAAGCGCTGTGGACGCATGTGGTATATAAAGAGAACAGCGGCTACGTAATGACAAAATATCTTGAATTCATAACTGAATTGCCATACGAGCCTATCGTGAGCGGGGACAAGGGTAGCCATGTGATGGCGCTCAAACAGGCGATGAGGCGGCTGGGCTATATCAAGGTCGCGGACGTGAACACCAGGTATGACGCGGCGATGGAGACCGCGCTGGCTAAACTGCAGTTGATGAACAATCTGCCGTTGTCGCCGTCGGTTGTGTCGGCTGAAACTCAAGCGCTGCTTGAGTGGGGGTATATATCCAAGTACCGATCGGGGTATCTCACCTCCGCGACGGACGAAACGAGCGGGCTGACGATATCCATATTCGTATGGGATGTGAGCGGCACGCTGTACGATTACGACGAAGCGGTGAACGTAAAGCTAAGCTACGGCGCGCAAGCGCTGGGAGGACAGCCACCGTACAGCATCAGCGTAAAGAAATCCACGTCGGCTGGAGGCGAGGCTTACGCCGATCCCATATCCAACCCGTTCTACCACATGTGGACGAAGAACATCGATCGGTTGTATGTATACGCGACGGTCACAGACGCGATAGGCAATACCGTCACGGCGTGCGCGCCGTACAAGTACACCCTGCCGCCGCAGTATGACGGTCGGTTCGGAGCCGCGCCGCTAGAGCCTAGCCTCGCGGCGGTAGGCCCGAAGGGTTAACGCGGGGAGTGTTGCGGGGGCAATCTTTTCGGCGTGACCCTAGCCTCGCGGCTGCTGAACCGAAGGGTTAGCGTAGGGAGTGTAGCGGGGGCAATCCTCTTGCCGCGACTCTAGCCTCGCGGTTACTGAACCGTAGGGTTAACGCGGGGAGTGTAGCGTAAGCAACCCTTTCCACGCTGCCGTTATTGCCACATCATCATCTCGGTAAGCATGAGGAATGTAAGACCCTGCCCGTATGCGGTGGGGCCTTGCTTTATCCTTTTATAATGATCAAGATCATGACCCATCCCGGTACCGCCGGATACGCCCATCACCGTACCGTCTGGCGCGATTCTGCCAAGCACGGCCTCGGCGGCCTTGACAGCCATCGGCGCGTATGTATCACAGACGAAACCCGCGCGCACGCCCTTCAGTACCCCGAACGCTATAGCCGCCGTCGCGGAGGTTTCCTCATAGGTTTCCTCAACGTCGAGCAGGGTTGTGAAGAGACCGCTCTCCCGCTGAAGCTTCCATAGCCCGGCGACTTGATCGCGAAGAGCCTCGTTGACGAATCGCCAAGACGAATCGTGTTCCTTCAGCGCGTCCAGTAACTCGACGGACGCGGCGGTGAACCATGCGTTACCCCTAGCCCAGTACGCTCCGGCGAACGAGTGCCGCAGGTCGAAAGTCCAGCCGTGAGTCCATAGCCCCGTGCGCCGATCCTGCAGATATTTGATGTGGATGAGGAATTGATACTTCGCGTCCTCAATCCAATCGGCGCGGCTGAGAACCTGCCCGGCTCTTAACAGGAACAGCGCGGTCATGAACAGGGTGTCCGCCCACAACTGCTGGTAATGCTTGTTCCATACCGTGATGTGCTGCAGCCCGCCGAGCTCCGTGCGGGGCATAGCGGTATGCACCCATTCCGCCCAAGACTCGATGTGAGGCAACCACTGTGGATCGCGCTCCCGATCGTACATGCAGGTAAGAGCCAGCATCGGGCAGACGCTGTTGACGTTGCGGTGAGGAACAGGCCTGGCCAGCATGCGCGCGTACCATTGCTTCATATAGTCCAGCATGGATGGATCGCCTGTCCGCTCATATGTTTTCCATATGCCGTAGAGCGCGACTCCGGTCGGCCACTCCCAGTTGTCCATGGTTAGGTGTCCGGCGTTGGCTTCGGTCTCGCGCGCGTCTTTGCGGAGCATATCCAGTACGAGGCGCGCCCTCGCCGCTAGTTCGGATTGATTCCACGGCATGATGTTCTCTCCTGAATCGCGGCGCGGGGCGGCTGCCAGCGTCCGTCCCGCGCCTTTAGTTTTAGTGTTCAGACCGATTGTCGGGATCGTTGATCGATAGTCGGTCGATCAACGGTTGAGTTTGCATACCGATCGTCGGGATCGTTGATCGATAGTCGGTCGATACGCGGTTGAGTTTGCTAACCGGCTATCGGAATCGCTGATCGGAGGCGGGGCTTACTGCCCGATAGTATATTTGGTCGTTACCACTTCAGTGATGTCCGAAGGCGCGTATGGCGCGCGTCCTGCGGCTACGTCGGGCAGCAGCGTCGAGAGTCCGTTTTGGTATGCGGCGAGACGCTCGTCCATGATCTCCTGGTATCCGGCGGCCTTGTACTCCGCGACATATTTCTCATACAGCGCGTCGAATTCCTCGGGATCGCACTTGACCAGCGCGGTGGCGTATTCCTGGAACTTCGCCTTCAAGTCGCCCGCGTACTCGCTGACGGAGTCGATGTTCGTCGAGAAAAACGGATCGACATACAGCAGCCCGTCGTTCGCGTACGCCTTCAAGATGTAATAGTTATCGATCAGCTCCTGCGTGAAGTCCTGCGGCAAGCCTTTCGGGGATATGGCGGCGATGGTCTGCTCGATCGTTCCGACCGTGCGTACCTCGATCGCTATGCACCAATAATCCTTATTGTTGCCGTAGCCCATCCAGTAATCTCCGGTATATCCGCCCACGATCTCGGGCAGTCCGTCCGCGCTCATAGTATAGGTCTCGCCCTCCACGCCGTTCTGGTAGAAGAACAGTACGTCCGGCTGGGCAACCCATTCCATATACATGTACGCGGCCTTAAGCTCGTCCGCCGAGGCCTTGCTGGAGAATCCGACGAACATGCCGGCGGGGTTGGTCGCGCGTCCCTGCGGCACGGTATGTCCGCCCATCGCGTCAACCCACGGATCGTACACCGTGTTGTTGTAGATAACGCCCAGTTTCGCGTCGGGGTTGTTCTCGTAGAACGCGGTGAGGTCGGGCATGTCCGCGCCTAGGTAGTTCGCGTAGCTGTAAGCCTCGCCGTTGATGAAGTCGGTGATGGCCTGCGACGCGCTTCCCGTGCCTTCCACGTCCAGCTCAAACTCGGTGTTGTACAGTCCCAGATGGTACTCGCTGTTCTGTTTCTTTAACGAATAGTATGCGCCGCGCGCCGGGAGCGGAGCCACGGACACGTCGGAGTACATCGCCCATTCTTCCTCGCTGCGCGGCCACTCGCTGTCGCCGTACACCTGGAAGTTTTCGGAGAATGGCGCTTTGGGCAGGATCGGCTTGCCGTTCGTGAACCCCAGCTCCATGAACAGCGCCATCGCGTCCACGTATTCCTCGTATGTCGTGAACAGCTCTATCCCCGCCTGCTCATACCAGTCTTTGCGGTAGAACGTCGCGTAGGTATAGTTGGTGTCCCAGTATGGGCGCAGGGCGGGGAGCACCTTCTGCTCGCCATTCATGGTGAACATAGCGAACTGCTCCAGCCCGCCGGCTAATTCGGTCCAGGTTGGAGCGACTGCTGCGAACTCCTCGACGTCGATCTTCGCCAGCGCGCCGTCCGCGTCCCACTGCGTGACCTTGGGCCAGTCGTATTCCATGAATACGGTAGGCCAGTCGCCGCCTGCCAGCAGGAGGTTGTACGCCCCCATGGTGTCGGTGCGCGTGATCGGCACGAACTCGACCGTCACGTTCAGCGGCTTGCCGAATGCCTCGTTGACCCATTTGGTGTAGTAGTTGCTGGATACGTCCGGCACGTCGTCGCGGGCGCGGTCGAAGACCGGGATCCTGATCGTCACCGGGTTCTCAAACGGCTCCATGCCGTACCGCGCCGCGCTTAAGTCCGGCTGCGCGCTTTCTGCCGCGGCTGGGAACGCCGCCAGCGCCAGCGCGATAAACGCCGCCAACGCCAGGGATACGATGCGCTTGATTGCCATGCGTGTCTGCCTCCTTGTGATTACGTTCATATATCAACCCTTCACCGCGCCCAGCATCACGCCCTTGACGAAATACTTCTGCAGGAAAGGGTAGATAACCAGGATCGGAACCGTCGCGAACATGATGACCGCACACTGCAGCGCCTCCGGAGCCGAGAGCGCCGCGCCTATCTGCGACTCGCCGGACAGGCTCTCCGAGGGTCTCGCGGAGAGGATCATGTTGTAGAGCAGGTATTGTATCGGCTGGAGGTTTCGGGAGGTGGTGTAATACATCGCGTCCGCGTAGCTGTTCCATCGGCCTACCGCGACCCATAGCGCCAGCGTCGCGCACACGGGCATGGACAGCGGCAGCCAGATGCGCGCGAACACGGTGAATTGGCTCGCGCCGTCGATGATCGCGGACTCCTCTAGCGATTCCGGGATCGAGTTCATGAAGTATGTGCGCATGATCAGCATGTTGTAGGCGGAGAACGCGCCGGGGAGTACGAGCACCCACGCCGTGTTGAGCATCCCGATATCCTTATATAATAGGTAGGTGGGTATGAGTCCGGCGGAGAAGTACATCGTCACCATGACTATCAGCGCTATGGCGTAGCGTCCCGGCAGATACCTGCGCGATAACGGATACGCGCATAAGGCCGTCAGCGTTAGGCTGAGCGCAGTCTGCGCGATTGTTATAGTCGCGGTGAATCCTAGCTGCCTTACCATCAGCGAGCTGTTAAGCACGCGGGCATACGCGTCCAGATTGATCCCCTCAGGCCAGAAGAAGACGCGCTTGGACAGCACCGCCGTGCTGGAGGACAGGCTCTTGGCGATGACGTGCACGAACGGCAGCACGCACGTCATGCATAGAACCGTGATAACGGACGCGATCAATATATCCGCAGCGCCGATCCTCTCCGCGCGCGATCTTTTAGCGGCGGTTCCGCCGCGCGGCGCGGTCATTGCCATACGCCCAGCCTCCTTGTCAAACTAAGCCGTCTTCGCCCAGCAGTTTGGCGAACCTATCGCTGATAAACACCATTGCCAGCCCTACGAGGGTTTGGAACAGCCCGACGGCTGTCGAGCGCGAGAAGTCGCCCGCCGCGCCCAGTCCCTTCTCATATACGTATATGGAAAGCTGATACTGGAACTCGCGCACGTTCACGTTGCCGAACGCGTTCAGCCGCTCGAACCCGCTGCCCAGCAACTGGCCTAGGCGCATGATCAGCAGCATGACGATCGTAGGCCTGATACCCGTCAGAGTGATGTGCCACAGCCGTTTGAACCGGCCCGCGCCATCGACGGTCGCTGCCTCGTACAAAGACGGATCTATTGAAGTGATAGCGGCGAGGTAGATGATCGAGCTCCAGCCGATCTGCTGCCATATGTTGATCGACAGATACGTGAACACCCATCGCCACTTTTCGGTCAGGAACGGTATGCCCTTGCTGATTACTCCCCAGTTCATCAGCAGAACGTTTACCAGCCCGGTCTCCGGCTTGAACAGCGTGTACGCGACTGAAGCGACGATGACGGACGATAGGAAGTGAGGCAGATACAGCACCGTCTGCGACACGCGTTTGAACCGCCGCGCTTTCAACTCGTTGATCATCAGCGCGAGTATGATCGGCGCGGGGAACTGCAGGATGATATCCGCGATATTAAACAGCAGAGTGTTGCGGAACGCGCGATGGAAATCCGCGTCCTTGAATACTTTGGCGAACGTGCCCAGGCCTACCCAATCGGAGCTCCATCCCCGCGCGGGGCGGTAGTTCATGAACGCGATGCGCAGGTTGGGGTACACCATATAGTTGAACACGAACACGAACGCCAGCGGCAGGGCGAGCATCGCGTAAAGCTGCCAGTATTTCGTTAACGCCCTGCCGGCGTTCGCTGGGACGCGTCGCGCGCTGAACGGTCTACGCGCGGTCATCGCCGCCGCCTCCTTCCGATCCCGCCGCTTTCGGCGCGGCGCAGGATTCTCGAATGATCAGCTCCGGCACGACGACGATCGGGTTGGGCGAGGGATCATTATCGCCGTTGACGAGCCGGCGCGTAGCCAGTCTGCCCAGTTCCTCCGCGTTTATATCCAGCGTAGTCAGCGGAGGATCGGTGAACGCCGAGTAGAATTGATTGTCGCATCCGACGACAGCCACGTCGTCCGGTATCGTAAACCCCGATCCGCGCAGGCCTTTGAGCACGCCCAGCGCCATCAGGTCGTTGACGACTATGACGGCGGTGGGTCTGTCGGCGGCTGCGCGGGTGTTCATCATGAGCGTGACGCAAGCCTCGCCGGCGGTCGGGGTGTGTATGCTTTCGTAGCGGAGCATCCCGTCTATGCCCAGGCGTTTGCATGCCTCGAGGAAACCCTGCTGGCGCTCGCCGACGCTGCGCGTGTCGGCTGTCGCGCCGATGAAAGCTATGCGTTTATGCCCAAGCGAGGCCAGGTGTTCGACGGCCTTTTGCACGCCGCTGTGCAGGTCGGGCCATACGCGCGCGCACTCGAAGCCCGGTATCGCCGGGCTGATAGTTACGATGGGCATGTATTGTTTGAGCCGCGTCAGTATCGCGGGCAGTTCCTTCGCGTTGGGCGATTCTATGAACCCGCCCGCCAGCAGCGTGCCGTCCAGCCTGCGTTCAATCAACTGCCGGACTAGATCGAGCGTCACCTCGCCGTTATAATCCAGCCTGTACAGTTGCACCGCCGAGCCTATGCGCTCGGCTTCGCGCTGAGCGGCGGAGAATATGCCCGCGTAATACGGGTGTTTCACGTCCGGCATGATGACCCCCAGCACATGCGACTGGCGCTGAAGGAGTCCGCGCGCGATGCTGTTGGGCTGGTAGCCGTATTTATCCACGACTTCGCGCACCTTAAGCGCGGTCGCGGCCTTCACGTTTGGATGCTTGGACAGCACGCGCGACACCGTCGCCGACGAGACGCCAGCCTCGCGCGCGATATCGATGATGGTCAGGCGTGAGTCCTGCATCCGTTCACTTCCTTTACATAATCCGCGCGATCCTTGATGACATTCGCAGTATAGCACAAAATGTAAAGGTTTGCAATAGGTTGTGCAAAGGTTTTCACGGCGCGTTTCGACACGCGCGGCGGGGGAGGGGAGCGTTTTTCTCCGAAGCGGCAGGGAGGGTGCGCTCGCCCGCTCTCTGACTTTGACCTTCATCAATCCATCGCAATGAAAAACCTCGATAATAGCAGCAATACAGAGCAATTCAACGCAATATCGCGCAATCCCCTGCTCCTGACCTTACGCTGCCCATTTTTGACATTGACCATCTCTGACCAATGATGTATACTCATCTCGTCAGTTGGGAAGGATATCACCGGATGCGGCGCGTTTAGCCGCAATGATCGCTATGACAGTATTATTCAAGGAGGATACGCAAATGTTCAACATGATCCCTTACCGCAAGAGCAGCCGCGCGCCCAGCCTGTTCGACGACCGATTCTTCCGCTCGTTCTTCGATATGAGCGACGGGTTCCGCAGCGGATTCCAGGTTGACGTGCGCGACGAGGGCGATAAGTACGTGATGGAGGCGGAACTGCCCGGACTCAAGCAGGAAGACATCGAATTGACCGTCGATAACGACGTGCTGACCATCTCCGCGCAGCGCGGGAACGAACGCCGCGAGGAAAAGGAGAACTACCTGTACTGCGAACGCCGCAGCGGACGGTTCCAGCGCAGTTTCACGCTCGACGGAGTGAACCAGGATAACATCACCGCGAAATATGAGGACGGCATATTGACGCTCCAGCTGCCCAAGTCCGCGCCTGAACCAGCGCGCACCCAGCGTAAGATAAACATCCAGTCTGTGCATACCGGGCAGCCGGATTCAACGGTGAAATAACCGATCGGGATACCGCCCAATACGATAGCGTCCCCCTCCGCGTATAACGGAGGGGGCGCGTCTACGTCTGCGGATATGACGCGCGCGGCCCGCCTGTATACGCTGCGCGAGTCACCGCGGCGTTAACATGCGCCGCGCCAATCACGCATACCTCCAGCCTCACCGGAACGGCTACGCGCTTTAGATGCATGCCAATCAGCGTGCCGCCTATATCAAGGCCAGCGTCCGACTCTATCGCCTCCGCGAGTACGGGCGCGTCCATTCTCTCGAAAACCGCAGCCGCGAACGATCCGCCCGCCTCCGGAGTCGGCTTTGCGATAACGCGCCGCAGCCGATACTCGTCCAGCGCCGCGCGCTCGACTACAAGCGCGCGGTTGAGATGCTCGCAGCACTGTGCGGCAAGCATGATCCCTCTCTCGCGGCACGCGCGCAGAGCCGCGTCCGCCATCGCGCCGCCCAGCGCGGTATACGCGCGCGTACCAATGCGGCTGCCCGCCGTCTCGCTGGTCGAGCACCCTATTACCAGCAATCGTATGGGATCGTACACGGCGCGATCCGCTAGCTCCGCGACCGCGCGAGACAGCGCGCCGGCGCATCCGGTTATGAACGAATCGGTTAAATCGCTGGATTGACCCAGTACGGACATAATATCACTTCCCGACTATACATATATAAGTCAAGGCCTGCTGAACGCGTACATCGCCACCGAGGCCGCCGCCGCGAGATTGAGCGAGTCGATGACGCCGCGTTGAGGGATCATCACCGGAGTACCCGCGCGCGCGTATCCGTCCGGCAAGCCCGCGCCCTCGTTCCCGAATATCAACGAAAACAACGCGCCTCGATTCTTCGCGGCCTCGTCCAACTCCGTCCGCGCTCCTAACATGAAGGGATAGAGCGCGTACTCGCCGAACATATCGCGGTAACGATCGAATCCGCCGCTTCCGCCGAACACGCTTACCCGCGCGGCGAACAGCGCGCCCATCGACGCGCGAACCACGCGCGGATCAAACGCGTCAGCCGCGGTCCCGATTATCGCGAGATCCTCATACCCGAATCCAGCCATACTGCGCAGTATCGAACCCATGTTTCCTTGATCCGACGGCTCGACCAGC
Source organism: Oscillospiraceae bacterium (assembly GCA_031255415.1). Taxonomy (GTDB): domain Bacteria; phylum Bacillota; class Clostridia; order Christensenellales; family Aristaeellaceae; genus BNUH01. The sequence goes on along the minus strand of JAIRSO010000004.1, from coordinate 3,595 downwards.
ACGATGTGCGGCTTGCCCGTTTGGATACTGCCGCACGCCGATTCTTTATCAAACTCAATCGCCGCGAAACAATTCTCCTTGCCCGACACGCGTCTTAACAATCGAGGCGCGATCTCCGTCCGCACCCGATACCGTTCGCATAGCCCGGCCAGCCTCTCGACTCCTTCGCCGCCGCCTCGATCGTCCAGCAACAGCCTTCGCGCGCATCCGGGCTTCATCTCCATCAACGCCAGCGACGGGTATATCCCCAGCGCGTATGAGACGTCCGACTCGCGTTCGTACAGCCTCGACGGCATACTCTACCGCTCGGGACGCGCGATGTACCGCCCGTATATGAACTCGTGAAGCGAGTCCTTGTTTTTCGCGAAGTTGATATCCAGCACGGCCTCGCCCGCGTCCGCGTGCGCGTATGAATAACTGCCCTCCAGCGGGATCGAGTGGAACTCCATCGGCTTCATCCCGGCGACCAGCATGTTCACCCCCATCTTGACTATATCGGATAACGATAAGTTTGTCGTGGTGTAAGGCATTATTATGTTCGCCAGCAGCATCAGGCGCTGGGGGTTCGCGTCCTCCATCGCCATATCCATCAGCTTCTCCAGCAGTACGCGCTGGCGGTTCGTGCGCGCCAGGTCGCTGTCGATGTGGCGTATGCGCGCGTAACCCATCGCTTGCAGCGGATCGAGTTTGGTCAGCCCCACCTGATTATTCTTCAGCGGCACGCGATCCGGGTTTTTCTCAAAACCCTCGTAATCCTCCGCTACCGCCACGTTATAGTTGATCTGTTCGGCTTCGCCGGGTATCAGCTCTATCCACGCGCCGCCGAACACGCTTAGTATATCCACCAGCCCGTGCAGATTCACTCTCACATAACGGGTTAGATTCATGTCGAATAATGTGTTGATCGTCTTCATCGCGAGGTTCGGACCGCCGTAGGCGTGCGCGGCGTTGAGCCTCTGCTTGTCCTCCAGATACGGCACGTCCACCAGCGTATCCCGCGCCAGCGAGGTTAGCTTCAACTCTCCCGTGGCTTGATTGATCGACGCTATTATGATCGTGTCCGTGCGTCCGGTGTTCGAGCGCGCGTCTCTATCGTCCGTGCCCAGCAGGAGTATGTTGGTCCACTCGCCGGGCAGCGCCTCGTTCGGGTTCAGGTCGTCCTTGCGGATCGTGATGCGCGCGGAGTCCGGCACGGGCGGCAACTCCAGATCCACTATGGCGTTTATCACCGCGTCCGCGTCCCACGCGTCCTCAATCTGCGTGTACGCGTCGAAGTTCTCATCCTGGTTCTGCTGTTCCAGTTCCTGGCGCTGCTCCTCCGACAGCCCGCTCTTTTTCCCGGCTGTCGCGCTTGCCGTTTGGTATGATACCGCGCGGCCCGTCAGCGTCGCTTGTCCGCGCTCCGGCGCGATCGTAGGCTTAGGCGGTATAGCCAGCTCGTCGCTGGGCAGTTCCACCAGCGGGTTGATCAATTCAGCCGACTCGAACACGCCGGATACCGCCAGCGTGACCGCTCCGCCCGCCATCAGCAATAGTATAATGACAACCGCTATGAATCCCATCGCGGCTTCTTTAGGCCCGGACTTCCGCCGCCGCTGATTGATGGGGCGGTATTTCGGCATTCTGCGCATGGACATTCTCCCTTTACGAATCAGTTAACAATATGACGAACGCGGCAATCTTTTTATTGCCGCGTCCGCGCGCAAAAGAGGAATGCCCCGCGTGTATCGCTTTGCGTTACGCTCTATCCGCGTTCGCCGCGAATATATAATACAGCGGTACTGTCAGGTACAGCATCCACCACGGATGCCACCAGTTTAGGATGCATCCCATCGACAGATACACCAGCGTGACCAGCACGGGATAAGGGAACTTCAGCAACGCGGTGCGCATAGGCTCATGCTCGAAGTCGGGCATGGTATAGTACAACGGTATCGTCAGGAATATCAACCAGCCCGGGTGCCACCAGTCGAACAGGAACCCAGCCGCCAGGAACGCCGCAGCCGCGATGATGGGATACGGGAACTGCATGCGGCTGATGCGCACCTTCGCGCCGCCGATTTTGAATTGGTAATCGTCGGAGTGGTCGAACGTCTCCCTGTCGTCCATCGAGGCGTACGTCTCGCGCCGCCTTACTATGGCGTCTTCGGCCTCGCCGTCGGAGGAAACGTCCAACAGCAGATCGTCCAGCGACGTGCCGTACAGTTTCGCTAGCTTGATCAGCGACGGGGTGTTGGGCAGATCCACCCCCGACTCCCACGCCTCGACCGCCGCCGGCGGCACGTCCAACCTACCGGCCAGATCGTCGAGGGTGAAGCCGTGCTCTACGCGCAGTACGCGCAGTTTCTCGGCTACGCGCTCTTTCATGTCGGTATCCTCCTTAATCTTTCTCATCCTCGTCGGGGAACAGATTGTTCAGCGCGCCGCGTATCGCGTCCTTGGCGGTTTGCACCCCGCTCGCGCCTATGTTCAGTCCCTGCCGGATGGCGTTGGTGACTTCGCGCTGTACGTTCTCCAGCGTCTCGGCGGCCTCGTCGGTCCATTGCCAGTTCGCCTGCCATGGAGCGCGGCGGCTGGGATCGTCCCGCGGATCATCCTTTGGCTGCCAAGGCTTATGCTCAACCGCGTGTATCACGTAATCGTCCACTATGGATCGAGGCAGGAACGGCGCTAGCTTGCGCAGCAGACGCATGTCGGGGACTTCACCCCTTGTGGCCATCTTCAGCAGCCGCCCTAACTCGTTCCGGTTCAGGAACGGCGCTAGCTTTACCAGCTCGTGCGGATCGATCCGGCTCTTGTCGGGCAGCGACTCTATGACCTCGCTCAACGCGTCCTTGCCCAGGAACGGCGCGAGTTTGCGCAGCGCGCGCCAATCGGGACTCTTGCCCATGAACGCCAGCCGGGTCATCTCCCGGAGGGTGTCGCGGCTTAAGAAGGGCATGAGTCGGTTTAATTTATCCCAGTCGGGGTGTTCGCTCTCGCAAGCCTTTCTTGCGAGCATATCGAGCGTGGCGCTGCTGATGAACGGCGCGAGCGCGATTACTTGCGACCATGGATCAGAGTCGTCTAGCTCCTCGCATTCGTCGTCATCTTCCTCGTCATCTTCATCTTCTTCGTCTTCCTCTTCTTCGTCCTCCTCCTCGTCTTCGTCCTCTTCTTCTTCCTCCTCCTCATCGTCGTCGGGTTCGTTGACTGCGGGGGCGGGAGGCGGGGGCGCAGTCTCCTCGGACTTGACCGCTTCGTCGGACGCGTCCTCTGGCAGTTCGCCTCCATATAGAAGAAGCTCAACCGATGTGCCCAGCGCCTGACTTAGCGGTATCCACTGCGACGCGTCGGGTAAAGAATCACCGCGCTCCCAGTTCGACACCGCCTGCGGACTGACGCTAAGCGCCTCCGCCAGCTTGCCCTGCGTTAACCCCAGCGACTTGCGCAGCCGCTGGATGTATGAGCCTATCTTCGACATCTGTAAATGCACCGCTTCCAACTCCTTCCGCAATAGCTCCCGGCGTATGCTCAGCGTAGACGCTTTCTCTCCATGAGCATGACGGTGATGCTTGTGATGCTGTATCTTCACGACGGCCTCCTTTCGTCCGAT
>JAIRSO010000012.1 GCA_031255415.1 Oscillospiraceae bacterium | reverse complement strand
TCCGCCAGCTTCTGATGCCCCCAAGCCCAGATGCGTATCGCACCCCAATCGTAATTAGGATAAGCCTCGCGCGCGTCGAGCCGGCCGGGCAGACCGTCGTTATTATCATGCGTGAGCTGGGATTTGTCGAACGCCGCGACAATATACCCGCGATCCGCGACTATCTCCCGCAATGGCGGGCAAGGATCCTCCGGCTTGAACTGGTTCCAGGTGATAACGGGGCGGCGGCCTTCTCGCGCGGGTCGATGTATCGTCGAATCAAAGCTCCATTTAAGCCCCAGCCCGTAATAGATACGCGCGGTCTCGCGCACGCCAGCGCCGTCCCACACGGGCTCGGACGCGATTATCTCGCCGCGCACAGCCGGATCGACCGGGGCGTGTCCGTACATATGCTCTTCAGCCAGCGCCAGCCAGGCCAGGCGCTGATTGGGCCAATCCTCCGGCGCGGTAAGTTTCAATGAAGGCAGTTCGTAGTTCATACATAATCCTCCAGCATGATATATGAATGCGCGCGATCAACGGCGGCTCCCGCTGAATTGTAACGCATACGGACGCGCGTGTCCAGGCGGCAAACGCCTCCGCCAACCTTGTAACATCCCTCCATATATGGTAAAATAGCGCTGATCGAGGGGGCGAAGCAGTGATCTCATTCTTGGAGCGCGTGTTCGACGCGCGGCGCATGGTCAATGACGACGCGAAACTGGGCGACTTCCCCACTTCAAAAGAGGCGTATGGCAATCTAGCGCGCATCGCGCTGCCATCGGTCATAGAGATGGTGCTGATATCGCTGATAGGCAGCGCGGACAGCGTGATGGTAGGCTCGCTGGGTCCGGCCTCGCTGGCGGCGGTGGGATTGACGGATCAGCCGCGCATGCTGCTGATGAGCATCTTCTTCGCGCTGAATATCGGCGTAACGGCGATAGTCGCGCGGCGCAAAGGACAAGGCGACCGCGCGGACGCGAACCGCACGCTGCGCAACGCGCTGGTGATACTGACCGGGCTGGGGCTGATAATGGGCGTTATCGGATCGGCGTTCGCGCGGCAGTTCATGGGACTAGCGGGCGCGATGCCGGACACGATAGAGCTATCTACCACCTATTTTAGGATAGTAGCGGCGGCGGTGCCCGTCAACGCGTTGACCATGTGCATCAGCGCGGCTCAGCGCGGCACGGGCAACACCCGCATCACGCTGGCGGTCAACCTTACGGCGAATATAGTCAACATCATACTGAACTACGTGCTGATATACGGCAAGTTCGGCTTCCCCAGGCTGGGCGTGGAGGGCGCGGCGATAGCGACGGTCATCGGGTTCGTGGTCGGGCTGGCGCTGGCGCTGTACTCTATAGCGCCGCACCGCAAGCGCGACGGGTTCCTGATGGTCAGACTGCACGACGACTGGCGGTTGCGCAAGGATACCGTGCGCGCGCTGGCTAAAATAGGCGGCAACTCGATGCTGGAGCAGGTCGCGCTGCGCATCGGGTTCATGATGTACGCGGTGATAGTGGCCAGGCTAGGCACGCTGGAGTTCGCGGCGCATCAGGCGTGCCTGAAGTTCCTTAACCTGACGTTCACGTTCGGCGATGGGATCGGCGTGGCGGGCACCGCGCTAGTCGGGCAGATGCTGGGCCAGCACCGCCCCGATCTGTCGCTGATGTACGGCAAGATCAGCCAGCGTATAGCGATGTGCGTATCGCTGACGCTGTTCGGGTTCCTGATCGGGTTTAGGAGGCCGCTGGTAGGATTGTTCAGCGACGATCCGGCCGTGCTCGCGCTCGCCGCGAACGTGATGTTCGTGTGCGCGATGATCCAGCCGTTCCAGACCACGTCCGTGGTCATATCGGGCTGTCTGCGCGGGGCTGGCGACACCCGGTATGTCGCTGTGATCATGTATATATGCGTAATGGGTATCCGTCCGATACTGAGCTATACCGCCGTGTACCTGCTCCACGCCGGACTGATAGGCGCTTGGCTCAGCACGCTGATCGATATGGCCGTGCGCATGACGCTGGTATACAGGCGCTTCGCGAGCGGGAAATGGTTCGGGATAAAGGTATAACGAAAGACTCAACGCATAGGAGGCTGCGATGCTGATTGCGTCATGGAATGTCAACGGGCTGCGCGCGTGCATGAAAACGGGCTGTTTTGCCAGCGGGTATGGCGCGATCCGCCCGGACGCGCTCTGCCTGCAAGAGATACGCCTAAGCGATATAGACGCCGCAGAGGAATCCTTGCGCGGCGTGGATCTGCCGCCATACCGGTATTGGCATCCGTCCTCCGCGCGCAAGGGATACTCCGGCACGGCGGTGTTCTCGCGGATAGAGCCGGTATCAGCGTCGAGAGGATTCGCCGGATCGGCGGACGCGCCGCCCGACGACGAGGGCCGCGTGCTTACGCTGGAGTATCCGTCGTTCTATCTGGTGAACGTGTATTCCCCAAACGCGCAGGACGGGCTGAAGCGGATCGATTACCGCCTGGCGTGGGAGGACGCTCTGCGCGGGTACGTCAATCGGCTGGATCAAACCAAACCGGTGGTGATATGCGGCGATCTGAACGTGGCGCACAACGAGATAGACCTGGCGCGCCCGTCCGCGAACAGGGGGAACAAGGGATTCTCGGACGAGGAGCGGGGCAAACTGACCGAATTGCTGTCGTCCGGGTTCGCGGACTCCTACAGGCGCGCGCATCCGCACGAGAAAGGCGCGTATACATGGTGGAGCCACATGGCCAACGCGAGAGCGAGGAATATCGGGTGGCGGCTGGATTATTTCCTGGTATCCGAACGGTTGTGGCGCGGCGTGGCGAACGCGCTCATCTATCCCGAGATCGTGGGCAGCGACCATTGCCCCGTCGGGATCGAACTTAACATAGGCTGAACGAGGCGCGCATGGCTGATCAAACGACGGAACAACGCGGGGCGTTCAGCTTCGATACGGGATCCACGCTGTACGACGTGACTCCCGTGGAGAATCTATTCATACAGGAATACATGCTCCGCGCGGACGGCGACTTTGTCAAGGCGTACCTGTACGCGCTGATGCAATGCTACCATCCGGCGGCGGGATCGTCTCTGCGCGCGTTCGCGCGGGATCTGGGGCTGGAGGAGGATCGGCTCGCCACAGCGCTGACATACTGGGAGAGGCTGGGACTGATGCGCAGGGTGTCGGATAACCCACCCCGGTACGTATGCTGCAATTTGAGCCACACCCTGCGCACCCGCGCCGCCAGCGACGACGGGCTGTATAAGTACGCCGATTTCAATCAGCGTCTGTCGGCGCTGTTCGGTACGGACCGTCTGCTTCGACCCGAGGATTATCAAACGGCTGTCGATTGGATAGAGTCGGTTAAATTGAGCGAGGCCGCCGCGCTTCGGCTGGTCGAATATGGCATAGAGAAATTCGGTACGAAACGTTTCTCGTTCAGGCGGCTGGATAAGATAGCGGCGGAATGGGGCGAGTCCGGGGTGAGAACCGAGGCCGACGCTGTCGCGCAGATCGAGCGCGAACAGGCGATAGATCAAGGATTGAGCCAGGTACTGCGCCGGCTGGGGCGCAAGGGCAGACCCAGCGAGGACGACGTTAACCTATACCTCACCTGGACAAAGGACTGGGGATTCACAGTGGACGCGGTGCTCGCGGCGTGCGCCGAGACCACGAAGGGTACCCCGACCATGGCCTATCTGGGCGGGATACTCGAGCGCCAGCATAAACTGGGCAAGCATGACGCTCCGCAGATACAGGCTCAATTGACGCGCGAGCGCATCGACGCGGAGACCGTGCGTCCTATTATGGAAGCGATGGGCGTGCGCGGCACCGCTCCCACCCGCGAATGGATCAAGGCCGTTGAGAAGTGGAGCGGCAGAGGGTTTACGCCAGCGTCGCAATTGATGGTAGCCGCGCACACCTCGCGCTACGGCGGCAAGCTAGACGCGTTCTCCGGACTGCTGGAACTGCTGCTCAAGCAGGGCACGACGAGCGAGAGCGGCGTTGAGGAATATCTAGCCAAGATACACATAGCCAACATGCAGGCGGCGCAGCGCGCCGCGCAGGGACAGGCGGCTAGCGGAAGCGGTTCCTCGCCGACGCGCCGGCCGTCCAAGGAAGTCGCGGAGCATCGATACAGCCAGCGCGAATACAGCGAGGACGAGTTGAACGCGTTGGTGCTCAACTGGACTGATTCGGAGGACGCGGGTTAATGAAAGAACAAGTCCTGCGCGAACTTGCGGCGGAGTACGAGATCCAGCGCGCGGCGAACCGAGCGGAGGAGCGCCGCAGGTTAAGCGAGGCCGCCGCCCGCGATCCCGCTATAGGCGAACTGGCGGAGCGCCGCGTCGAGTTATTCCGCAAGCGGGTGCGCGCGGCGTTCGACTCGCCCGAACGCGCGATGGAGATATCCGCGGAGCTTCGCGCCGAACTCGCGCGAATCGCGTCGGAACTGCGCGCGCGGCTGAAAGCGGCGGGTTTCGCGGAGGATTGGCTGCAGCCGGTGTATCGATGCGAAGCGTGCCAGGATCACGGTTACGCGGGCGAACCGATCCGCGAAATGTGCGAATGCATGAAACAGCGCGTCTATCAGCGGTTATGCAGCGACGAGTCGCTGGGCGTTAACGCGGACGAGAATTTCGCCGCGTGGGACGAGCGCGTCTACGACGGCGCGCCTACGGATAAATCGCCGCGCGGACAGCGCGCGGAAATGATAATCCTGCGCGATATCTGCCGCGAATACGCGGACTCGTTCCCCAATAACGACAAACCCTGCATGCTGTTCTGCGGGCCGTCCGGGGTGGGCAAGACGTACATGCTCAACTGCGTGGCGCAGCGCGTGCTCGAGCGCGGTTACACGCCGTGGAAACTGACCGCCTCGCGGATGATGTCGATACTGCGCGATTCGTATTTCGAGCGCGGCGATCCGGAGCGCGCGCGGCTGCTGCGGGAATCGCCTTTATTGATGATCGACGACCTAGGCACCGAGCCTATGCAGGAAAACCTAACCATCACGCAGATATTCACATTGCTCAACGAGCGCAACGCGCGCCGCGCGCATACGATCGCCAGCACGAACCTGCTGCCCGCGGAGCTGATGTCGCGGTACACGGAGCGGGTGTTCTCCCGCCTGTTCGACAAACGGCTGACGCGTGTGTTATCATTCAGGGGCGCTGACGCGCGAAGGATTCGCGCTTAACGATAGTAATCGATAATAATTGGGAGGGTATACAGACATGGATCTGCTGCCAGTATTGGAACGGTATGGGTTGATACCCGCGGTCAAGGTGAACGACGCGGCGGACGCCGCGCCTATCGGCGAGGCACTGATACGCGGCGGCCTGCCCGTTGCGGAGTTCACTTTCCGCACCCCCGCCGCCGAGGAGGCGATAAGGCGCGCCGCGCAGGCGCTGCCGGAGCTGGTGCTGGGCGCGGGCACGGTGCTATCCGTCGATCAGGCGGAGCGCGCGGTCAAGGCCGGCGCGAAGTACATCGTCGCGCCCGGATTCAACCCGAAGGTTGTCGGCTGGTGCGTCGAGCATGAAGTGACGGTACTGCCGGGCGTAGCGTCCGGATCGGAGATAGAGTCGGCTATGGAGATGGGGATCAAGGCCGTCAAGTTCTTCCCTGCCGAACAGTTAGGCGGACTCGCCGCGATCAAGGCGCTTAGCGGCCCGTACTTCGAGATGAAATTCGTGCCGACCGGGGGAGTGAGCGAGAAGAACCTCGCGGAGTATCTATCCTGCCCGAAGGTTATGGCGTGCGGCGGCAGCTGGTTCACGAAGGAGGAGTACGTCGCCGCGAAGGCGTGGGATAAAGTCGAAGCCGCGGCGCGCGCGGCGGTCGCCATAACGATGGGATTCGAGGTGACTCACGTGGGCGTTAACGCCGACGACGGCGATGACGCTCTGGCTATAGCGCGGCGGTTCGGCGATCTGTTCGGCTGGCCATTGAAGGACGGTGGAGCCAGCGCGTTCAGCGGCTCTGGCATAGAGGTGATGAAGGGCGGCGGACGCGGCGCGAAAGGCCATATCTCCGTGGGCGTGAACAGCCTCGCGCGGGCTAAGGCGTATCTGGAGGCGAAGGGCGTAGTGTTCGCTCCCGCGATCCCAGGCTCCAAGGCCGCGTACATCGAGGAAGAGATCGGCGGTTTCGCGGTGCATCTGCTGCAGAAATAGGGAGGCTCGCCATTGAAAACGTTTATGGATCATAATTTCCTGCTGGAGACGCAGACGGCGCGCGCGTTGTACCACGACCGCGCCGCGAACGAGCCGATATGCGATTTCCACTGTCACATACCTCCGGAGCAGATAGCGCAGAACCATCCGTTCCGCTCGATCACGGAGGCCTGGCTGGGCGGGGATCATTACAAGTGGCGCGCGATGCGCATAGCCGGCGTGCCGGAGCGCTTGATCACCGGCGGCGCGTCCGATCTGGAAAAATTCGAGGCATACGCGTCCGTGGTCGAGAGGGCGATCGGCAACCCGCTTTACCACTGGACGCACCTGGAATTGCAAAGGTATTTCGGGATAGAGGAACCGCTGACGGCGCGCGGCGCGCAATCCATATTCGATAGGTGCAACGCTCTGCTCGAAGACGGGATGCGCCCGCAGGAGCTTATCGCGCGCAGCAACGTCCGGCTGCTGTGCACGACGGACGATCCCGCCGACTCGCTGGCGTGGCATGAACAATTATTAGAGAAGAACGACAGCGGCGCGACCATACTGCCCGCGTTCAGGCCAGACAAGGCGCTTAACCCGTCCGCGCCCGATTTCCCTCAATACCTGCGGAAACTGGCGGAGTCGGACGGCGGTTCAATCGAATCGTTCGATGATCTCAAGGGCGTTCTCTCGCGGAGGATGGATTTCTTCCATCGGCATGGATGCCGCTTGAGCGATCACGCGCTGGAGGTTGTACCGTGCTCGCGCGCGGACTGCGGACAGCTGGACGCGATACTGAAATCCGCTTCACGCGGCGAAACCACGACTCCCGACTCGCTGGCGAAGTTCCGCACGGAGTTGTTGAAATTCCTCGCGGAGCAGTATTCGGCGCGCGGCTGGACGATGCAGCTGCATCTAGGCGCTCTACGCAGTATCAACGCGGAGATGTTCGCCGCGCTAGGCCCCGACATAGGCTGCGACGCGATGAACGATATGCCCGTCGCGGTACCGCTGGCTGGTCTGCTGGGCGTGATGAGCGAGGATGTGCCCCTGCCGCGCACACTGCTGTTCAGTCTGCACGATAAGGATAACTATACGTTAAACGTCATCGCGGGCGCTCTTCAGCGGGACGGGCGCGCCTCGCACGTGGGGGTTGGCCCGGCGTGGTGGTATCACGACCAGCGAGACGGAATGGTGAAGCATCTGCGCAATCTGGCGAACGTATCGATGTTGAGCGGGTTTGTGGGGATGACGACGGACTCGCGTTCGCTGTTGTCGTACACGCGGCACGAGTATTTCAGGCGCATACTGTGCAATCTGCTGGGCGGCTGGGTCGAGAACGGCGAGTATCCCGCGGATATGGAAACGCTGGGCGATATCGTCAGCCGCGTCAGTTTCGGGAACGCGTACAGTCTGTTCCAGTCATGAGGATCAAGCATGATCGCGGTTCTTGATTACGATTGCGGGAACCTGCGCAGCGTGTCCAAGGCGTTGGAGTATCTGGGCTATGAGACCATCGTGACGCGGGAGGCTGCGGATATCGCGCGCGCCTCCCGCGTCATACTGCCCGGAGTCGGCGCGTTCGCGGACGCGATCCGGCTGTTCAAGCAGTCGGACGGGGGCAGGTTGGAACCTGCTTTAAGGGACGCCGTCGCGCGGGGCAAGCCCGTGCTGGGGATATGCCTGGGCATGCAGATAATGGCGCTGGGCAGCGACGAAGACGGCTGGCACGACGGACTGGGATTGTTCGACGCGTCCGTGACGAGATTCCCGCCGGACGCGGGCAAGGTGCCCCACATGGGTTGGAACCGGATCGCGTCGCGCGGCGGCTCTCTGCTGGACGGCGCGGACGGCGAGTACGTTTACTTTGTACATTCGTACAGGATCGCGGGCGCGCATGAGTGGACGGCCGCTTCCTGCGATTACGGCGGCGCGTTCACGGCGGCCGTCCAGCGCGGGAATCTATGCGCGACCCAGTTCCATCCGGAGAAGAGCGGCGCGGCTGGGCTTAGGATACTGCGCAATTTCGCCGCGATGGAGGCGGGGACATGCTGACCAAACGGATCATACCATGCCTGGATATTCGCGGCGGGCGCGTTGTGAAAGGCGTGAACTTCGTGAACATCCGCGACGCGGGCGATCCGGTCGAGGCTGCGCGCGCCTACGACGCCGCCGGCGCGGACGAGCTGGTTCTGCTGGACATAAACGCGTCGCACGAGCGGCGCGGCACGCTCAAGGACGTTGTGTCGAAGGTCGCGGAGCAGGTGTTCATACCGTTCACGGTCGGCGGCGGGATCGCCTCGCTTGATTTGATGAAGGAGCTTCTGCGGCTGGGCGCGGATAAGATATCCGTCAACTCCCCCGCCGTAACGAACCCGGCGCTGATCGAGGAAGCCGCGCTGAAGTTCGGCAGCCAGTGCGTCGTCGTGGCGATGGACGTGAAGCGGCGCGGCGGCGGTTATTCCGTGTATGTCAACGGGGGTAGGGTCGATACGGGACGCGACGCGCTGGAGTGGGCGGCCGAGGCGGAGCGGCGCGGCGCGGGCGAGATACTGCTGACCAGCATGGACGCGGACGGCGTGCGCGCGGGGTACGATCTACAGGCAACGCGCGCCGTAGCCGAAGCGGTGCGGATTCCGGTGATCGCCTCTGGAGGCGCGGGCGAGTTGGATCACTTCAGGGCGGCGCTGGTCGAGGGCAAGGCTGACGCCGCGCTTGCCGCGACGCTGTTCCACGACCAGATCATGACGATTCGCCAGGTCAAGGAGTATTTAGCGGACAAGGGCGTTCCGATCCGTATATGATAGAAGGGATTACTATATAATGATAGATAGGTATACCAGGCCGGAAATGGCCGCGCTGTGGTCCAAGGAACGCCGATTCCAATCCTGGCTCGACGTGGAGCTGGCAGCCGCGGACGCGTGGGCGGAGCTGGGCGTTGTGCCCAGAGCCGACGCGCAAGCCATGCGCCGCAACGCGGGATTCTCCGTTGAGAGGATCGAAGAGATAGAGCAAACCACGCGCCACGATGTGGTCGCGTTCACGCGATGCGTAGCGGAGAGCCTCGGTCCTGAATCGAAGTGGCTGCACTATGGATTAACATCGACGGACGTGGTGGACACCGCGTTATCCAGCGTGCTCGACGACGCGTGCGGGATACTGCTGGACGATATCGATCGATTGATCAGCACGCTGAAACGCCAGGCTCTGCGATGGAAATACACCCCGATCATGGGACGCACGCACGGCGTTCACGCGGAGCCGACGACACTGGGGCTGAAGTTCGCGCTGTGGTACGCGGAGACGCGCAGGAACCAGGTTCGGCTGGAACGCGCGAGGGAGACTATAGCGGTCGGGAAGATATCGGGAGCGGTGGGCACGTATGCCAACGTGGATCCTCGGGTCGAGGCTTACGTATGCGAATCGATGGGGCTGGAGCCTTCGCCGATAAGCACTCAGACCCTGCAGAGGGATCGGCACGCGGAGTTTATATCGACGCTGGCGATTATCGCGTCATGCCTGGAGAAGTACGCCACGGAGATACGCCTGCTGCAGCAGACGGAGATTCGCGAGGCGGAGGAACCGTTCCGCGCGGGGCAGAAGGGTTCGTCCGCGATGCCGCACAAGCGCAACCCGGTCAACTGCGAGCAGATCGTCGGGTTAGCGCGGCTGACGCGCTCGTATGTCGTGCCCGCGCTGGAAGATATCGCGCTGTGGCACGAGAGGGATATTTCGCATTCGTCGGTGGAGCGCGTGATACTGCCCGACGCTACGCAGTTGCTCGACTATATGCTGATCAAACTGGACGGCATACTGGACGGGCTGATCGCGTATCCGGATAACATGCTGCGCAGTATGGAGCGCAGCCTAGGCCTGCCGTTCAGCCAGCGCGTCATGCTCGCGCTGATCGGCAAAGGAATGCTGCGCGAGGAAGCTTACGACGCGGTTCAGCCTCTAGCGATGCGGTCATGGTCGGAGGGGAGGCCGTTCCGCGCGCTGTTGGACGAGGACGACGCGATTCGCGGCGCGCTGTCAGCCTCGGAGTTGGACGAGTGTTTCGATCCCGCGTATCACCGCAAGCACGCGGACATAATTTACAAAAGGCTGGGATTGGACGATTAAAACGTCTGAATTCTGGGTATAATGGTAACAAAACCCCGGAGGTACGGCATGCAGGATTGGCGGGACGACTACGGCGGCGGGCGGTATAGCGGACGGCGCGCGCCTAACACGGCGGCTGGGCTGGCTCTGGCTATGCTGTGCGGAGCGTTGGCTGGCGGAGGCGTCGCTTACGCTTTAGGATTCACGCGCACGCGCACGGAGGGCGAGCGGGCTGGCGCGGGCGGTGTTGTGACGATCCAGGTCGCGCCGCCTGTAGACGCGTCCATGTCCGGCGCGGACGGCGCGCTCGAGCAGGGTTACGGCGTGGAGAGGATCGCGCGCGCCGCGTCGCCCAGCGTCCTTGAGATCACGACGAACAGCAAGGCCGTGCATCCGTTTTACGGCAGTTATGTAATAAGCGGCGCGGGCAGCGCGGTCGCGCTGACGGAGGACGGTTATCTTATAACAAACAATCACGTGATAAAGGACGCGACGACGATCCGCGCGCGCGCCAGCACGGGCGACGAGTATACCGCGGCAGTCATCGGCACGGACTCGCAGACCGATATAGCCGTATTAAAGATCGACGCGCGCGGTTTGATCCCCGTCGTGTTCGCGGACTCGGACGAGGCGCGGGTGGGCGAGTTGACCGTGGCGATAGGCAACCCGCTGGGCACGCTGGGCGGCACGGTCACGGAAGGCGTGTTAAGCGCGAAGGATCGCGCGATCGTGATAGACGGACAGACGATGACTCTACTGCAAACCTCCGCCGCGATCAATCCGGGGAACTCGGGCGGCGGGCTGTTCGACGGCGCGGGGAGGCTGGTGGGGATCGTAGTCGCGAAGGCGAACGAGTCGAACGGCACGCAGGTGGAAGGGATCGGTTACGCGATACCGTCCAACATAGTGCGCAGGGTAGCGTCGGAACTGGCGGAGCATGGTTATGTGACGGGCAGGCCGGCGCTGGGCATAGTCGCAAAGGTGATCAATTCCCGGTACGATCTGATTCGTTACCAGTTGGATCGCGCCGGGGTGTATGTGATGAACGCGTTCAACGACAGTCCGGTGATGTTGTGGGATCAGATATTGACGGTCAACGGCCAGCCTATCGCCGGCGCGGAGGACGTTCAAGCGGCGATAGAGGGGGCGGAGATAGGCGGAAGCGTTCCGGTAGAGGTGCGCAGACAGGGACGCAACATAACGCTGGACGTATTGATCCGCGAGAAAACGCCGGAAATGGTCGACGCGGATATGGTGTAGGGGTGGAATAATATATACAAACGCGCAACGCTCCGGGGCTGTGATCGACCCCGGAGCGTTGCGCGCCGCATTGAGCCGCGCGAATAACCCTACACTTCCAACTGATGATCAGCCATGGATCCGCATTTCTTCCACGCCTCGTCCGCGCGTTTGACCCATTCCTCGAAACCATCCGGCGAAGCGGGGTATTCGTCGTACAGCTTCGTTATCATACCCCCGCTGCCCAGCGCCGCCAGCAGCGACTTGATCGTGCTAACCCGCAGTCTGCCAGTCAGCACGCCCCATAACATGATCCCCGCCATAGCCGCCGTCTGCGCCGCAGAAAACTTCAGCGGCTTATCCGCGTTCATCGCCTCGAACGACTCTTTGCTGAATATAACGTTTTTCTCGAAGAAAAAGTCGTTCTCCCTCGCGTTCGTCGCGACCGCGCCTACCAGCGTCGCCAGCATCGACGCGTACATGCCGCCCTGTTGATCGATATACCGCTTATTGATCGGCCAGAGGTTCGCGCGCGTGAAATCCTTGCCCTGCCCGCGCAGCGCCTTCATTACGTCTACAGCAATTCCGCACATCACCATCGACGACGACACGCCTTCGCCCGCGTGCGGCTTCGTGTGGCAAGCCGCGTCTCCCAGCGCGATAAACGAATCCGCAACAAACGAGTAAGGCGGGCGGCGGTACGGAGTCGTTCCGCGCTCGGTATGCTGGAGTTCATACTTAGGCAGTTTGACTGTTTTCTCGAAAATCGACCAGTTCCGCTCCGCTTGTTCGAAACCCCCGTTCGCGCCCACGCCCAGTATCGCGCCGTGAGGATCGGCCTGCGGCGCTTCCCATGTTTTGAAAAACGTCCATGTCCGCAGCCGCTTCACCCAATCGGACTGGTTCGGGTATCCGACATACTTCAGTATTACGTAAAACATATCGTCGGACGTTAGCTTGAAGTTCTCAACGCCGTAGCCGTCCGGCAGTTTCACGCGCGCGGCGGACGGTATGCCCGAGCAGTCGGCGACCAATCGAGCCGAGACGCTCTCGATCGAGCCATCGCGCGAGTATAGCGCGCCCGTTATCCTCCCCGCCGGATCATAAGTGAAATCCTCAAACCCCGCGCCGTAACGAAACTCCGCGCCCGCGTCCATGGCCCAGCGGTTGAGCCGCAGCGTATACAGATGCTTATGCATCCCGACGACCGCGCCGCTAAGCTCCTTCGGGTTCTTATCGAACGCGGAGCACGCGCGGGAACCGTCGAACCGGAACGCCCAGTCTTCGCCCTTTACGGGCTGCGGCAGTCCGAACCGCTCGAAATCGTTTTCTGGGATATGGAATATGTCGTACTGCGCTCCCACCTTGCCGCCCGGCTCTTTCTCCAGCACGAGCGTTTTGAAGCCCGCCTCGCTCAGCTTTCTGGCGAAGAAGCTTCCCGTCGTCGAACCGCCGACGATCACCGCGTCATATCTATCCATGCCAGCCTCCTTTGCGCCGTTTGATAATTGATTAAATTATATCACATCGAGCCGGGGAACAGCATCCATGATTATTATTTTTAATGAGCGATCCGCCTGGAAACGGCAATTTTCCTTATTACAAACGGTGAAACGTTTACGCTAGCGGCTCGGTTTGTTTTATAATAATACTATATACGGTATGGGCGGTGGAACAATCAATACCAACGGCGCGCTTGATATCACACCCGCTATGCCCGCTCCCGCCGCGATGGAATGGACGGCGCGGTACGACGCGCTGGCGGGACGCTACTCCATGACCCCGGGCATGGAACTGCGATGCGGGATAGCCTCGTCCCGAGCGGCGGTCTGGCGCGCTGGCGCGCGTTGCCAGGCGTTCTCGATCACATGGATGCTGACGGGCGGCGGCGTTTACAGCGAACAAACCGCCGACAGCACGGAGATCCCGCGCCCGCTCAGCGAAGGCGCTCTGCTGCTGCGCAGGCCAGACCGGCACAGCCGCCTGACCCTAAGCGCGTGCGCCGCGCAGCGCCGATGCTTCATCGATATCGATCCATGTCTGTATCCGGTCGCGGCGGCGGCGATACCGGAGCTTAGAACAGCGCCGTCGGTCTCGTCGCTTCCGATCGAGTCCGAGACGCTGGAGCGATTCGCCGCGTTCATCGGCGTGCTGGAACGGATGGACACCTCGCCGCCGCTGGCGTGCGCCGGCGCGCTGTGCGGGATAATCCGCGCGCTGTACCGCCGCGAGGAGACCGCGCCAGCGCCGGACGAACCGATGCGCGTCGCCGCGATGCTGCTCGCGTGCGAACCGTTCAGCGCGACGCTGCCCAGCATCGCGGATCAATGCGGGGTGCCTTACGGCATATTCCGAAAGCGGTTCGTAGCGGCGTATGGGCAGACTCCGGGCAAGTGGCGCATAGAGCGGCGCATAGAGCGCGCGAAGCAGGAGCTAGCGGCCGGAGAGCCGATAGCGTCGGTGGCGGATCATCTGGCGTATTCGGACGTGTATTCGTTTTCGCATCAATTCCGGGGCGTGACGGGCACGACCCCCAAGCAGTATCAAATGAAAAACGTCTTATAGCGCGAGCCGTCCGCATATACTACGTTCGTCCGAGGATACTAAAAGGTATATTCCTATAGTATTGAGGAGGGACGCATGACTGTACGAAATCCGCTGCGCGCCATCGGAGCCAGCCGCCGCCTCGCGCGAATAATGGCGGCGGCTCTTTTCGTTTGCGCGCTGATGGTGTATAATGGTACGGGGTTCGCGCTGGGCGAGGAGACGATCGATCTGCCGGCGGGCGCGTTAAGCTCCGCGAAGGCCGCGTTCGTGATGGAGATCAACACCGGCAGGCCGTTGTTCAGCTGGAACGCCGGGACGAAACTGCCGATGGCCTCCACCACGAAGATCATGACCGCCCTGCTCGCGCTCGAGATGGGGAACATGGACGACATGGTCACAGCCTCGCGAAACGCGTATGGGGTGCCCGGCACGTCGATATATCTGCAGCTGGGGGAAAGCCTGGCTCTGCGCGATATGCTGCTGGGGCTGATGCTCGCCTCGGGCAACGACGCGGCGGTCGCGATCGCGGAGCATATAGGCGGATCGGTGGACGGGTTCCTCGCGCTGATGAACGATCGCGCCGCGCGCCTGGGCGCGTATGACACGCGCTTCAACAGCCCGAACGGACTGCCCGCGGCGGATCATTACACGACGGCTCAAGACCTGGCGAAAATCACCGCGGCGGCTATGCGCCTGCCCGCGTTCCGCGAGATCGTCGGCACGCAGCGCGCGACGATACCCTGGATGGATCATGATTACGATCGGGTTCTGACGAACAAGAATCGTCTGCTCGCGGAGTATCAAGGCGCGACGGGGATCAAGACGGGGTTCACGAACGCGGCGGGGCGGTGCCTGGTGTTCGGCGCGAAGCGCGGGGATATGGAGATAGTGGGAGTAGTGCTGAACTGCTCTAACTGGTTCGACGAGGCCGCGCGGCTGATGGATATCTGCTTTGGCCAGTACACAATGATACGCATGCTGGGCGACGGGGACGCGGTGAGGCCGCTGGCGGTGCGCGGGGGCATAGGCGGATCGGTTCCGCTTAAGCTACAGGGCGATCTGTCCGCGCCGCTGTCAAAGAACGAGTCGGTCAGCGTGAGGCTGGATCTGCCGGACGAGCTGCGCGCGCCTGTGGCGATCGGGGACACGGTTGGGTTCGCGCGTATGTACGCGAACGGCGCGCTGGTCGCGGAGCGTCCGATCATAGCGTCCGCCGCGGTCGAAGAGCGCAGTTACTTTGGCGCGCTGCGGCAGATCATGAAGCGGTGGCTTCTGCTGGCGTAAACGCCGCGAAGGGGAAACATGCCCGCCGAGATAAAGCGCATGACGCGCAATGACAGCGCGATGCTCGACGCCATCGAGAACAAGCACCTCGCGGGCGATACGGTCGTCGTGCGACTGACGCATAACGGACTGGAGCTGGACTTCCGCGCCGGGAGCAGGGCGGTATGGATGAGCCCGCCCCGAGAGGTATACGCCAGGCCTGACGCGAAGGCGCTTATCTCCGCGTCCGAGTGCGCGGCGTACTTCGCGTGGAACGACGGCAAACTGGTCGGACAGGCGGTCGTCGAGAAGCACGCTTATCATCTGGCGAGGCTGTGCGATGTGCGCGTCGCGCTGTCCGAGCGTCGGCGCGGGGTCGGCGCGCGGCTGGTGGAGGCTGCCGAGCGCTGGGCGTGGCAGCAGGGACTGGCTGGGGTCGCGGTGGAAACGCAGGATAATAATCCCGGCGCGTGCCAGTTTCTGGTAAAGTGCGGATACAAGTTCGGCGGCGTGGACACGCTGAAGATGGCCGCGCTTCCCGATCAGATAAACCGCCCCGCTCAGCTAAGGGACGCTGCGTTAACGTTCTACAGATTCTTCACATGATATGATTCTTTGCATCGCGTAAAGGACAGCCTATGAATGACGGTCGTATACGGGAATCGGCGCAAGGCGCGGGCGTTCGTCTGCAGAAATATTTAGCGGCGTGCGGCGTAGCGTCGCGCAGGCACTGCGAAACGATGATCACGGCCGGACGCGTAAGCGTCAACGGCGCGGTCGTGGACGAATTGGGCGCGCGCGTCGCGGCTGGCGACGAGGTCGCGCTGGACGGGCGGCTTGTTCAGCCCGAAGCCAGCCATGTCGTTATAGCTTATCATAAACCGATGGGCGAGATCGCCACGTCCAGCGATCCGCTGGGACGCGCGACGGTGATGGATCGCTTCCGCGATTATCCCGCGAGGCTGTATCCTATAGGCCGTCTGGATTATGACAGCGAGGGGCTGCTGCTGCTGACGAACGACGGCGCGCTGACCGAGCGGCTGCTGCATCCCCGGCATGGAGTGATCAAGACGTACCTCGCGCGGATATCGGGAGGGATAACGCAAAGCGCGCTCGAGCGGCTTCGCGCCGGGGTGGACATAGGCGACGGGCAGACCGCCCCGGCGGACGCGCGCTTGATCCGCCGCTCGCAGTCGGAGAGCGTTCTCTTGATGAGCATCCACGAGGGTCGAAACCGTCAGGTTCGGCGCATGTGCGAGGCGGTAGGGTTCCCGGTGACGAGGCTCAGGCGGGTGAGGTTTGGGCCGATCCAGTTAGGCGAGTTGAAGCGCGGCGGCTGGCGCGAGTTGACCGCGGCGGAGATAGAGTCGCTAAGGAGCGCTGCTGGGTTGACAGAGAGTTAGAATTTTGTTAATATAATCTTGGTTAAAGTACCTAACGCGGGAGGATCGCATGGCTGAATCGACCGGGGAGCTATCGGATCTAGGTTTACTGGCGGCCATCGACGACGGACTGCCTCTGCCGCCGCTGGCTGATCCGGTCAACGCGGAGATATTCAGCAGTAAGGAACAGGCCGGGCTGGCTATGCAGACCCTGCTCAACGACGTGCTCGAGGACTCCGGCGATACGCGGATCGGGAAGATCATCACGCTGATTCCGCAAAAGTATAAGCCGGCGGCTCAGGGACGCAGCTACCGCATCGACGTGTACGCGGAAACCGCCGACAATGAACTAGCCGTGTTCGAGGTATCCCTTGATAAGAATTCCGTCGCGGTGGATCGCTCGTTTATATATACGCAGCAGGCGATATCCCAGAAGCTGCCCGTAGGCGTAGGCTGGCGCGACATGCCTTCCGCGATGCCGGATCGCGTAATAATGCTAAACATACTGGATTTTGAGGCGCGCAAGGGCGGGCGCGGGTTTCATCAGGTATGCGAAGTGACGTACCGCGAACCGCCGCGCGAGCTTGCGACGGAGCGGTTCTCCGCGCATAATCTGGAGCTGCCCAAGTTCCGCAAGACGGAAGTAGATTTCAACAAGCCGCTGCACTGCTGGCTGCACATGCTCTGCAAGGCGCAGGATAACCACATGACTCTGCGCGAGGCGGTCGATTCCGAGCCGAACCTAGCCGCCTTCGCGAAACGGGAAGGAGTGCAACAATATATGACTCAATACGCCGTAGCCAGCGCGAATCCCACGACCCGCAACGAGTATTACCTGTGGGCAATGCACGAAATGCTCGAGAATGAGAATATGCGGCTGCAGCGGAAAGAGGCGCGGGAGGAAGGACGCGAGGAAGGACGCATGGAGAACAAGGTCAAGACAGCGAAAATGATGCTTGCCAGCAATATGCATCTAAGCATGATCAGTAGTTTCACCGACCTGAGCGAGGATGAAATCAACGCATTAAGATGACGCTGGCGCCACCCTTTACCATCCCTAAATCAACCCAGTCTCCTGTTCTTCAGTCTGCCGTCCGACGCTTTGCCAAACCCCAGCGGCAGGTTCTTGTACGCGGCTATCGCCCAGCGCGACGCTCCCCCGAACGGTTCCACCAGCGGCGCGTCATGACCGTTGATCCAGGCGAGAGCTTCTGTTTCGTCTAGTGGAACAACACGGTTCGCGCTCTCCAGCGTCAACGCCATACCCAGCGCGTATGACGGCTCCCAGCCGTGAGGCCGCGCCGCTCCAAGATCAACGCCCGCGGCAAGTACGCGCAGTGCGGACCATCGTTCAGGATCGGTACAATCAGCCGGCAGCGCGGTTAAGCGTCCACCCAATCGATACACTGAGCCGGACGGATTGAATCCGGGTATAACGTCCTCGCGGAAGGACTCGAACGCGGCGCGTTCAGCGTCCGGCACAGTCCGCGTCCGTCCGGATAAACGAGGCCGCGCGCCTCTGTTCGCGCCCGTCTTTCTCACGCGCGCCATGAATTGACCTTCGCCTAGCCCGCTGTCCGGCGTGATCAGCAGCATCCCCGATTCCGACGGCGGCAGGCCAGACAAACTGAAATCCTCAACGACAAACTCCGGATGATCGTCAAGGAACAACCGCACTGTCGTTTCATTTTCGATATGATTAAATGTGCAAGTGGAATAAACCATCGCGCCGCCGGGGCGAAGCATCGACCGCGCGGACTCGAGTATCGCGCGCTGGCGCGCGGCGCATCCGTTGACCGCGCGAAGGCTCCAATCGCGGCGCGCGGACGCGCTGCGGCGGAACATCCCCTCCCCGGAGCACGGCGCGTCCACCAGCGCGAGATCAAACCATTCGGGAAAGCATTCGGCGAGCCGCTCCGGCGTTTCCTGCGTGATTATCGCGTTGACCGCGCCCAGGCGCGCCAGGTTCCCCCGCAGTTCGCGCGCGCGATCAAGACGCGGCTCGTTCGCGACCAATACACCCCTGCCGCGCAGCGCCGCGATGATCTGCCCGCTCTTGCCTCCAGGCGCGGCGCACAAGTCGAGCACGCGCAAGCCCGGCTGAACGTCAAGCGCGCGGACTGGCGCCATCGCGCTGGGTTCCTGCAGATAATACGCTCCGGCGGCATGCAGCGGGTGCTTGCCCAGCGGTATGCCGTCGGCCTCCGGTGGATCGGGCAGCATATACCCCGCCTCCGCCCACGGTATAGGCTTCATCGTCGATGCGAAACTGGTATCGATCAATTTATGCAGACGGAGCGCGCGCAGCGGTTCTCCTTGAGTAATCGCGGATCGGATCGCGGCGCGCCTCGGCTCGGACATGGACGCGCTCATCAGATCGTACCACCCGCCGGGCAGAGGCGCGTTTATCAATCGAAGAATTCAGGCCGCATGAACCGCTCTATCGGCCAGAACAGCGCCGCCTCTTGATCGGATAAACTCGGCAGAATCCGCTCCTCGCCCGTCACCGCCGCTATGGGTATGCCCGTCTCGCGGGACAATGCCTCCAGCATCGGATGCGCGGACGAGACGATCCGCGCGTCGGACGAGTCGCCCAGGTTCGTGTTATGGATTATGCCGTCGGGCTTGAGACGCGCGCGCGCCGCGATCCTCGACATCAAATCAAGATTGGAACCAAGATCGGACGACAACGGGCGGCACGCGTTGATCACATACCATACGCGCGCGCGAGCGCCTTGCAACCGGCTCGCGAACTGACCCAGCGCCGCCGCTCCGGTATCGTCGCCGCCAACGTCTATGACTACGCGTTCGCGGGGATCGTCAAATATGGACTGTATCCGCGCGGGCAGGGCGGGGATATCCAGCGCGGTGCGCGCGAATATCGGCGCGATCACGCGCACCCCGGCGGCGGCTAGCTTATCCTCGCGGTCGGCGCTTCGGAAGTATGGGTTGACTATATCCAGATCGATCATCGCGGTCTGGTATCCCAGTGAGGCAATATACAGCGCGGCGTTCAGAGACAGCTCCGTCTTGCCGCTGCCGTAGTTGCCGACGAATACATGCACGCGCGATGATATAAGCT
Organism: Oscillospiraceae bacterium; assembly: GCA_031255415.1. Classification (GTDB taxonomy): domain Bacteria; phylum Bacillota; class Clostridia; order Christensenellales; family Aristaeellaceae; genus BNUH01. The sequence continues at coordinate 5,965 of JAIRSO010000012.1, read as the reverse complement.
CGCCAGCGAATAGGTTAGATGAAGCGTTCGTCGTATTATTCATTATAATTCAACACCCGTGCCGCTTACGCCGGGCACGCCGGAATCGGTTGGCAGCGCCGGATTGCGATAGCCTTCGTCATGGGGGATCATGGGCGGCAGTCCGGGTATGGCCTCGTCGTCGTCGCCTGCAAGCCGGAACAGACCGCGCCGCTGTGCCGGCTTGCCCGTAATCGTGCGCAGTGACTCGCCTCGCCTCCGGCTCCAAGGCCAGCGCGGACCAACCGCATCGACCGTAGGCTCGACCGTCAACTCCATCCGAATGGATTCCGTCGGATCGATCCGTATGAAGTCGGGATTCTCTATGTAATCGGCTTCGAGAGCGGAGTCGTATATGGGATCATAATCAGGCTCGGGGATGGATTCGTAGATGGATTCATAACCGGATTCAGGGACGGACTCGATGGATTCGACGGACTCAACGGACTCGTAGACGGGTTCTTGAACAAACCCGGCGACGGACTCGACGGACGCGGGAGCGTAATAATCATCCATCGGGGTTTCGCCGTCAAGCGGCTGATCCATCTCCGCCCCGGACTCGACTGGCTGGATGGGAACAATAGACGCGCCGTAATCATTATCGATTGGCAAGGCCTCAAGCGCGGACTCGGCAAGCATGTCCGGCGCGTCCGCCAATTGAACCTCGTCCGGATCAATCGCGGACGACAAAGCCGCGCGGCTTCGACGGCGGCGCAGCGGCCTAAACCATAGTTTGTAAGGCTGCCAGCGCAGCAGCCAGGTGATCCAATCCAGCAGCAGCCCGGCGACGACCAGCGCAACCAGCAGCCGCGCCCAGTTCGCGGCTAGCCAAGAGCCGCCGCCCTGCCTCGCGCCGCTGATCATCGACCACACCCAATTGGACAGGGTGTGCGCCCAGCCCGTCATCGCGGCGAAAAACAGTTGTACCAGATCGCTGAACCCGCTAAGCCGCTCCATCCCCGCCAAACCGCTCAACCCGATCACCACCTCATATTGCGCCGTCCGCTTATATAATAACGATGCGCGTTCATAAAATCGTGCAACAGGAACGGCTTCCGCTCCGGATCAGCGGGATTTCGCCGTTCCCTCTCGCGCGGCTTTGTCCAGCAAACGAGACCGCGCGCCGCAGCCGGGCGTGTCCGCGAGGGCGCGCGCGCGGAAGCGGACAAGGCGAGCCTGTCCCCGTTTGCCTTTTTGACGTATAAGTTTGCTCCCCGGTTCACTTTCAAACGGCCGGCGCGCATATCGTATGAGGTGATATTCTAATAAGGCGGACGCGGACGGCGGGGAGGTGCACAATGACGCGCGCTTCGTTCAACGAGTCTCCCTTGCCGCGCGGCTCAGACGCGGCGAGGCTCGGCTCCGGCACGCCCGCCAACGAGCCGCGCGCCGCCGATCTAGCGCCCAACGCGTTCCCCAAGCGCGGCGCGGCGTCGTTCATCGTGTACCCGGTCAACGCGTGGTTTTCGACCGTCGTGAGCAACGCGGCTTTCTCGCTGAAGGGATGGGGGCGCACGGTCGAGGGCTTCCGCATCCCGCAGGGCGGGCTATGGTTCAGGGACGTGCCCGAGGGCAAGTACTCGCTCGTGCAGACGCATCCGGCGCATGGCTATGGATCGTCTCCGGATATTCCTGTGACGGTCGATAAGGACGGGCGCGCGTTCATCGACGGCGAGGACGCGGACGGCTACCGCGTGCCCATACCGCCAGTCGGGATCCATATTCGCGCGTCCGACACGTTAGGCCAGCCTCTGACGGGCGGCACATACGCTCTAGCCGCCAAGACCACGGGCCAGAACCCCGGCCAGGCGGAGGAGCTAGCCCGCTACGCGCGCGCGGAGCAGGGGATCATCCGTTTCCCAAAGGTGAAGCCGGGCATGTATACGCTGCGCGAGACCACCCCGCCATACGGTTATCACGCGATGCCGCGCGAGAGGCTTACCCTCGTGCCGCAGTCGGGGCTGCCCCGCGTGGAGGGACTGGAGCCGACGGAATTCGTGTTAGTAAACCCGCCGCTACGCTCCGCCAGCGTCAGCGTATGGATCGAGCGCGCGCCCGGCGTGAACACAGCTATGTCCTATGGATTATTCGTGCTATATAATGGACGCAAGACCGCGCGCGCCGTGCCGGACTCGCGCGGCGTGCTCGATTTCACAAACGTCGAGCCGGGCATATACGTTATACGTCCGGAACGCTCTAAGGCCAGAGCGGGATTCGGCGCGGAGGCTCTGCTTCGCGTCGCGATGGACGGACGCGCGGAGATCCGTACGGGTTCATACCCCGGCCCGCGCATGTTTATCGTAAGCGCGGCTATCGACGACCTAGCCAATCCTCTATCGGACGAAAAGCCGCCGTACATCGACCTAGCGGCTCTCCAGCGCGATTTCCTCGCGTTCCGCAGGAAGTTCTTCGTATCGGTCAAGGAGACCGAAAACAGCGTGACGCGCGCCGAATCCGCCGCTAAGTCCAGATCGATCCGGCGCGGCGAGCCCGGCCTCGGCGGCATGCGGAGGATCGCCAAGGAGGGCGGCGCGATTGAAGAGGTGATCAACGAGATAATCAAGAAGGGATGCTGATCATAGTATCAGCATCGCGTCGCCGAAGGAGTAGAAGCGATAACCTTCATTGATAGCGGTCGCGTAAGCGTCCAGCGCCGACTCGCGCGACCAGAACGCGCTGACCAGCATCAGCAGCGTCGATTTAGGCAGGTGGAAGTTGGTCGCCATCGCGTCGACAACCTGATACTTGTAGCCGGGATATATGAAGATGCTCGTCCAGCCGGAGGACGGATCGACGCGTCCATCCCTCGCGCACGACTCGACCACGCGCACCGACGTTGTCCCGACGCATATAACCCTTCTGCCCGAATCGCGCGCGAGGTTGATCGTCCGCGCGGCCTCTTGCGTTAACTCATAATACTCCGCGTGCATCTCGTGCGCTCTCGCGTCCTCGCTATGGACAGGCCTGAACGTGCCCAGTCCAACGTGCAGCGTCACGCGCGCTATGTTTACGCCTTTATCTTCAACGCTCCGCAGCAGCGCGTTCGTGAAGTGCAGTCCGGCGGTGGGCGCGGCGGCTGAACCGGGGGTTTTGGAATAGACGGTCTGATAACGCTCCGGATCGTCCAGTTTCGTTTGGATATAGGGGGGCAGAGGGGTTTCGCCCAGCCGATCCAGCATGCTCTCGAACGAGCCGCCGGACGCGTCCCAATCGAACTCGACCAAGCGCGCGCCGCCCGGAGCGCGATCCAGTATCAGCGCGCGCAGGGCGCCTTCGCCGAACTCGACGCGCGCTCCTGCCTTCAGCCGCGATCCGGGGCGGACGAGAGCCTCCCACCTAATCAGCGAGACGCGCTTGAGCAATAATAGCTCGACCGCGCCGCCCGTACCGGGCTTATGCCCGAGCAGGCGCGCGGGCATAACGCGCGAGTCGTTTATGACCAGCGCGTCGCCCGGCTCCAGGTAGTCCGGCAGGTCGCGGAACAAACGGTGCTCGATTAAACCCGTATCGCGTCCGCACACCATCAGCCGGCTGGAATCGCGCGGCTCGACCGGCGTCTGCGCGATGCGGTCGCTAGGCAGGTCATAATGGAAATCGTCGGCGCGCATGAGCCTCCCCAACGGATAATGATATTATATTGGCAGAGATAATTGTTCGCCCGGTTTGGTTTCCGGTTCGGCGGGTTTTTCCTCGTCAGGCCGCGCCAGCCCGATATGCTTATAGGCCGCAGGCAGCGCGACTCGCCCGCGAGGCGTTCGCGCGACAAAACCCATCTGCATCAGGAATGGTTCGTACACGTCCTCGATCGTGCCCGGATCCTCGCCCGTCGCGGCTGCGAGCGTCTCCAGTCCGACAGGGCCGCCGCCAAACTTCGTAATCATCGCCTCCAGCATCGCGCGATCCACGCGATCCAGACCCAGCTCGTCGATAGCCTGCAGCGACAGCGCGTCCTGCGCGATGGGTTGCGTGATTATCCCGCGCGCGACGACCTGCGCGTAGTCCCTCACGCGCCGAAGCAGACGGTTGGCGATACGCGGCGTGCCCCTGCTGCGGCGCGCGATCTCGGCTATGCCGTCCGGCTCGGCTCTGACGTTCAGCGTCCTTGACGCGTTGGTAAGGATCGTGCACAGCTCCTCGTGCGTATACAGCTCCAGGCGGAACATGATGCCGAACCGGTCGCGCAGAGGCGCGGTGAGCAGTCCCGCGCGCGTAGTCGCGCCGACCAGCGTGAACTTAGGCAGATCCAGCCGTATCGATTTCGCGCTGGGGCCTTTGCCGATCATGATATCCAGCCCGAAATCCTCCATCGCGGGATAGAGCACCTCCTCGACGACGCGCGGCATGCGGTGTATCTCGTCGATGAACAGCACGTCCCCGGCGCTAAGGTTGGTCAATATTGACGCGAGGTCGCCAGGCCTTTCGATCGCCGGCCCGGAAGTGACGCGGATGTTGCGCCCCATCTCGGCTGCTATGATATTGGCCAGCGTGGTCTTGCCCAGTCCCGGCGGGCCGTAGAGCAGTATGTGATCCAGCGGATCGCGGCGGCACAGCGCCGCCTGCAGGTATATGGTCAGGGAAACCTTGATCGGTTCCTGCCCGATATAGTTCTTCAGCGTGCGCGGGCGTATCGAGCGGTCGGCCTCGGCATCCTCGTCGCGCGGTTTGGCGGTCATCAATCTATCGTTCTTATCGAATGTTTCCGGCATGCGCTATCCTCCGGTCACGTTAATACATAATAGTGCTACGCGTTTACGCGCTTGAGCGCGCGCAGGATCAATTCCTCTGATTTAAGATCGGCCGCGCCCGCGTCTTCCATAACGCGGGCTACTATGCGCTGCGCCTCGGACGACGAGTAGCCCAGCGATATCAGCCCGGCGGCTGCCTCGCGCTCCGCGCTCGCTCCGGCAAACCCGGCGGAGCCGTCCGCAGTCGCGGAACCGGAGCCGATCGGCGCAATCTTTTCCTTTAGTTCCAGTATGACGCGCTGGGCGGTTTTCTTGCCCACGCCTGGGGCGCGGGCTATCGCGGCAGCGTCGGACAGCGCGATCGCGCGGTTCAGTTCGTTTACGCTCAACGCCGAGAGCGTCGCCAGCGCGGTGCGCGCGCCTATCCCTCCGACGGAGCGTAGCAGATCGAACATCGCGCGCTCCTCCGTCGATATGAATCCATACAGATCCATGCCGTCTTCGCGCACGATCATCCGCGTGTGGACGCGCGTGGATTCGCCCGTCCCCGGAGCCGCGGACAGCGTCTGCGCCGAGCAATTCAGCGCAAAGCCAACGCCGCCGACGTTTATGACCATCTCGCCCGGCGCGCGCTTGTCGATCAAGGTTCCTTCGAGGAAGGCGATCATATATCTTCCACCTATATACAGTATATGTACGGGCGCTTCGCGCGCCACATTTTATTTTATCCGGAACTCGTCCGCCGACCGCCCCGTATGCGCGTGAGCGATAGCCACGGCGAGCGCGTCCGCCGCGTCGTCGGGTTTGGGTATCTCGCTGAGGTTGAGCAGCACACGCACCATCCATTGCATCTGCTGCTTATCCGCCTTGCCGTATCCGGTTATAGCCTGCTTGACCTGCATGGGGGTATATTCAAACAACTCGCTGGTGTGCCGCGCCGCCGCCAGCATAGCCACGCCGCGCGCCGCGCCCACAGCCATCGCGGTGGTCACGTTCTTGCTGAAAAACAATTCCTCAAACGCGACCGCGTCCGGCGCGTATATGCGAAGCAGCTCCGCCACGCCGTCAAACACCTGGCGCAGCCGCTCGGGCATGGTCTGAACGGGTTTGGTGATCAGCGCGCCGTAACCGCGCATGCGGTGGCGGCTCCCGTCCGACTCGATAATGCCCCAGCCCATAGTGGCCAGGCCAGGATCCACCCCAAGAATTGTCATGCGTGGAGTATAACATATTGGGCGGCGCGTTGCAAAGAGAGGGGGGGC
>JAIRSO010000008.1 GCA_031255415.1 Oscillospiraceae bacterium | reverse complement strand
CGAGTGGTACCCTCCCAGCGGGGTGCGGGGCGTTGCCCCGCGTCCCCCGGTCTTGCTCGCCGCATCATCTGATCGCGATGCGCTATGTCTTCCCGTCACTCCGCTTACGCGGATCGGGGAAGACGCTGGGGCGCTGCCCCAGACCCCGCAAGGGGGCTGTCCGCCCCCCTTGACCCCCTGACCAGCGTGCCGCTGGACCTTCTTGGCCAGGGGAGTCCGTCCTTCCTTGCGTTAGGCTACTCGTCGCCGAGGTTGTTCAACTCGCTGTCGTCTATGTTGACGTAGTCGGTCTCCGCGGCTGTGAGCTTGCTCTCGTCGAACGAGTTGGTTATCACCGTCCCGTCCGCGCGCGTGTACGTGTAGTCTAGCGTGTTCGCTATCAACTGTATGAACGTCTTGCCCGGCAGCAGCGGCACCTCGTTCCCCATGAAATCTATGAACACCGTGCGGCTGTCCTCCCCCGAACGCACCCACTTCCCTTGTATGTGCCTCCCGCCAATATACATGTCGGCTAATCCCTCGCCGGTCAACTCGTATACCGGCCTTGACGATGTATGATTGAAGAATGACAGCTTCACCCTTTGCACTATCACGTTCGCCGCCGTGATCCTCTTGCCCGTGTACCCGTCCACTTGCGCTTGTCCGTTGTAACTGCGCTCGTATACTCGCTGCGCTTCATTATACGTATATGTCGGGTTATAGTCCTCTCCGTAATTCACGTTCACCGCTACTGCCGAGTCATACCCGCTTTGCACGGTCTCGCTGAACTTGTACGCGTGGTTCCTTGGCGTGTAATCCGGATAGTACTTGGACGCTATCGCCGCTAGATTCGCGATCGCGTTGTGCGGGTTCACCCTCGCGTATTGCCCGGTCGATCTTGTCAGCACGTCCTCGTACTTGTTGGTTATTCCGTTTATTTGGAACTTCTCATCCACTTTATGCTGCTTGAAATATTCGGACACGCTCGTCCCCGCCAGCGTCTGCCAGCCCCAAAAAACGAACGGACAATCCCACTCCTGCCTCAAACTGGCCGAGAACGTCCTCGCCGATCTTAGCGCCCCCGCCATATCCGGCTTGTTGTCGTTGTATACCAGCGTGTACCTCGTGTGCGACGGATTGTAATACACTGCCTCATACACTATGTCCGCTTCCGACATACCCCAGTGCGGCCTTGCCTCCGGCTGATTGGACATAACCATTATCAACGGCTTGTAATCCGGATTCATCGTTGGCATACCCGTCGTGGCCGAGAATCCATACGGTACGGGATTATCCCCGTACGCTAGTGAGTTTGCGCTCGTTGACGCTCCGCGCCCTGATATGGGCACGGCTTGCGCCACGTTCGTCGAGAACGGCGCGGATACGATCGCTAGCGCCGCGCATAGCGCGGCAATTGGAATCGCACGCGTAAGGCCTGATTGCCCGATCCGCAATGCGTTCACCTCCAGTCGTTATTTCGAGGCCGATTTGTTTCTTTTATATGACGTGATTTGCGATATATTTTCTTCCATCCCTCCGCTATTTTTTACACAGCCCTCCCCTGCGCCCCTCTCCCCTCCCCGTCTTGCCAAATATTGCATAATCTGGAATACATATCCTCCCTCAAATCGTACCAAAGGATTGTGTTTCAGCGCCTATTTCTCCTTGCCAATGCTGTGATTGTTTGGTATACTAACCATTATACAAGCAGGCGGCTCGGCCTGCGGCATTAAGGAGGGCTGGCTGTGGCTCAGCCTGTCAAAGGCGGATTGCGCGGGCTCGCGCTGGATTACGGCGCGTCCAGCGGCAGAGCGATTCTGGGTAAATTTGACGGTCGCCGCCTCGCTATAAAGGAGATACACCGCTTCGCTAACGAACCCGTCCGGCTCCCGGACGCGCTTTACTGGGACGCTCCGTTCCTCTATCAGCAGATGCTGGAGAGCGTCTTTATCGCCACCGCCTCGGGCCACGCGCCCGACTCCATCGGTATCGATACCTGGGGCGTTGACTTCGGCCTCCTTGACCGCGACGGCCGCCTTATCGGCAACCCCGCGCATTACCGCGACTCCCGCACCGACGGTATTATGGACGAGGCCTTCCAGCGCATGCCCCGCGCCAGCGTCTACAAACATACCGGACTTGCGTTCCTGCAGATCAATACCCTGTACCAGCTTCTCGCTATGGAATCCTCCCCTTTGCGCCAGATTGCCCATACCTTGCTTATGACGCCGGACTTATTGACATACTTCCTTACGGGCGAACAGTGCGCCGAATATACGATCGTTTCCACCAGCCAGTTATCTAACCCCGTCCAGCGCGATTGGTCCCGCCCGGTTCTGCGCGCGTTCGGCCTGCCTCGCGCTTGGTTCCCCGATATCGTCGAGCCGGGGCGTATCATTGGCAAAACCCGCGCCGACGTTAACCTGCAGATGCGCCTTTCTAGCCCGATCCCTGTCGCGGCGGTCGGCTCCCATGACACGGCCTCCGCCGTTTGCGCGCTCCCGGTCGACGCTAGGCTGCGCGGGCGTTTCGCCTATATCAGTTCGGGCACGTGGTCTTTGCTGGGCGTGGAGACTGACAAGCCCGTTATTAGCGGCGCGGCGCTCTCCGCCGGATACACCAACGAAGGCGGCGTGTTCGGCAAGACCCGCTTGCTCAAGAATATCATGGGGCTTTGGATACTCCAGGAATGCCGCAGGATATGGCGGCGCGAGGGCGTCGCGGACAGTTTCGAGACGCTGGCTGAAAAAGCGTCGCGCGAGAAACCCTTTTCGGCGTTCTTCGATCCCGACGACAAGCGGTTCCTGCCTCCGGGGGATATGCCCGGACGCATCCGCCAAATCTGCGAGGAAACGAATCAAACGGTTCCCGATACCCCTTCTAAGATCGCGCGCGTCGTTTACGAGAATCTCGCGCTGAAATACCGCTGGGCTGTCAACCAGTTGAGCCGCGAGATACTGGGCGAGAAGATCGAGCGCGTGTATGTTGTGGGCGGCGGCAGCAATAACGCGCTGCTCAACCGCATGACCGCGCAGTCGCTGGGCGTTCCCGTATACGCCGGGCCGGACGAGGCTACCGCTATAGGCAACCTGCTTATGCAGGCCGTCGCGCTGGGCGAACTGAAGGATCTGCGCGAGATACGCGCGGTGGTTCGCGCTTCGTTCGCGCCTAAGATGTTCGAGCCGGGAAACCGCGCCGAGTGGGACGACGCGTATGCCGGGTTCCTCAAAGTAACGGGACTGCGCGAGTGATCCGCGACGGCGGCGTAACCGCGCTATCAAGCGCCGCTCCCGCTTCCGACGCGGGCATGCTCAGCGGGCAGACTCTCGCGTATGTGGGCGATTCGGTGCATGACTTATATGTAAGAACCCGGGCGGCGCGTTCAGGCGCACCGGTCGGGGCGATGCATCGCGCGGTGGTGGGACGCGTGAAATGCGCCGCGCAATCCGACGGCCTGGTTAGAATCGAGCCTATGCTGACGCTGGACGAGCTTACTATCGTCAGGCGCGGACGGAACAGCCGCGCGCATCACGCCAGGCCTCGCGGAACGACTCCCGCCGATTACTCCCGCGCCACCGGGCTTGAGGCTCTGCTGGGCTATCTGTACCTAACCGGACAGGAGCGCAGACTCAACGACCTGCTGGACGCGATGGAACAACCTTGACGATGATAACGCTGCCGGACGACCGTCCGGCATGGAGGGCATATGCCAGACGGACGCGACGACAAACCGCGCACTAAATCCAACCAGGCGGGCGGCGGCAGCCGCGCGCCATATAAACCGCGCGGCTATCGCGGCGGGACTCAATCGCGGGACGGCAACCGCGACTCGTATCAATCGCGGAGCGGGAGCCGTTCGCAACAGCGCGGATCGAACCCCGGCGGCGCGTTCAGCCGATACAGCGACCGTAACAGCGTCCGGGTAATCGATCGAAACGGTCAGCGCCAGGACAGGCCGTCCAATGTTAAACCGTCGGTCGAACCGGCTGGCAGGCCAATATACGGCAAGCGGCCTCCCGCGTCCTCGCGCGCGATCGAACCGCGTCAGCGGCGCGAACCGTTTGTGCCTCGCGAGTCGCGTCCACCTCGCGAACAGTATCCGTCACGCGAGTCGCGTCCACCTCGCGAACAGTATCCACCCCGCGAGTCGCGTCCGCCCCGCGAACAGTATCCACCCCGCGAGTCGCGTCCGCCTCGCGAACAGTATCCACCCCGCGAGTCGCGTCCACCTCGCGAACAGTATCCACCCCGCGAGTCGCGTCCGCCCCGCGAACAGTATCCACCCCGCGAGTCGCGTCCGCCTCGCGAAC
>JAIRSO010000001.1 GCA_031255415.1 Oscillospiraceae bacterium | reverse complement strand
TGAGCGCGTCGACGCTTGCTTTCGCCGCGTCTTCAGCATCTTTTAGCGAGCCGGCTTTCGCGCACGAGTACAACTTAATCTTCGGCTCGGTGCCGGACGGCCTGACGCAAATCCAATCCCCCGCGTCAAGCTCGAAGTACAGCACGTCGGAGACGGGCAGATCCAGTTTCGATTGCGCGCCCGTGTCCAGTTCGGTACGCAGTCCGGTTAAGTAATCCCGCGCGGCGACCGTGCGTTTCCCGGCGAACTCCTTGGGCGTGTCGGCGCGCAGCCGCGCCATCATCCCGCGCATATTCTCCAGCCCGTCCTTGCCGGGCGACTGCACCGATACCGAGTAATCCCCATAATACCCGAACCGTTCGTATACCTCGTCCAACAGCCCCAACAGCGTCTTGCCCGATACCTTCAGCCATAACGCCAACTCCGCGACCAACAGCGACGCGTTGACCGCGTCCTTATCCCTCACGTTCGGATTGGACAGATACCCATACGACTCCTCATACCCGAACAGGAACCGCCGCCCCTGCGGCTCCAGCCGCTCGATGATCTCCGCGATAAACTTGAACCCTGTCAGGCACTCGCGCGTCTCGATCCCGAACCCGTCCGCTATCGCCTTGAACAGCGACGTGGATACAATCGTGGTAATGACCGTGCCGTTGCCGGGCAGATCGCCCCTCGCGCTCATCTGCGACAATATGTAATACAGCAGCAGGCAGCCCATCTGATTCCCAGTAATCAGACGATAACCGCCGCCAGGCTCGCGCGCCGCGACTCCCAGCCTGTCGCTGTCCGGATCGGTGGCGAACGCTACGTCCGCGCCATGCTTCGACGCTAGCTCCACTACCATCTTCATCGTGTCGCGTTCCTCCGGGTTCGGGGTCTTAACGGTCGGGAACGCGCCGTCCGGCTCCTCCTGCTCCTTCACAACCAGCAGATTGGTCACTCCGGCCTCGCGCAGAACGCGCCTCACCCAAACGTTCCCAGCCCCGTGCAGAGGCGTGTACGCCAGCGCCAGCTCGCTCCCGCGCTCGCGCAGCAGCTCCGGCTGTATCGCCAGCCGCTTTATCTCGTCCACATACGCGTCGTCCACGGACTCCGGCACGGATCGTATCAGCCCACTCCCGCGCCCTTGATCCAGCGTCAGCGGATTAAACGACGGATCGTCCTTCAGCCGCTTTATGATCTCGTCGGCATGGCGCGGCGGCAGCTGCGCCCCGTCCGACCAATATACCTTGTAACCGTTATACTTGGGCGGGTTGTGGCTCGCGGTGATCTCTACGCCGGCAATCGCTCCGGTAAACCTAATCGCGAAGGAGAGCATCGGCACAGGGCGCAGAGAATCGAATAACCATACGGGTACCCCGAACGAAGCCAGAGTCGCGGCGGCCTCGCGCGCGAACACGTCCGAGTTGCGGCGCGAGTCGAACGCTATCACGACATGCTTCTTCCCTTGAGGATCGGTCTCGCGGATCATCCCGGCCAACGCGCTCGTGACGCGCCTGACTATCACCGCGTTCATCCGGTTCTCACCGGCGCCCAGCGCGCCGCGCATCCCGCCCGTACCGAACTCCAGCGATCTATAGAACCGATCCTCCAGCTCCGCGGGATCGTCCGCCAGAGCTGCTAGCTCGTCATGATATTCCGGGTACGACGCCAACCAATGCTTGTATAACTCTTGTGACGACATAGCGCATCTCCTTCCATACTTCGCCCGGCGGCCTGGCCGGACGCGGTCATATCCTCTTGTCGATCCTCCTGGCCGCGCGCGCGCCAGCCTCCTGGAACAACTGTACGACAATCACCAACAGCGCGACCGTCCATAGCATAGTATCCCTCTGGTACCGATAGAACCCGTAACGAATCGCGATGTCGCCCAGCCCGCCGCCGCCTACAAACCCCGCCATCGCCGAATACCCCAGTATCGTTGTGACCGCTATAGCAGCGCCCAGCAGCAGCGACGGCCTCGCCTCCGTCAGCAGCACCTTGCGGATGATCTGCGCCGGAGTGGCCCCCATAGCCCTGGCTGCCAGCACCATACCCGCGTCCACCTCCTTCAACGACGACTCGACCAGCCTCGCGATGAACGGCGCGGCGCTCAGCGTCAACGGCACGATGGTAGCCGTCGATCCGACTATCCTGCCCACTATCGCGCGCGTGAGAGGGATCACGGCTATCAGCAGTATCAGGAACGGTATCGACCGCGCCAGATTCACGAACGCGCCCAGCGCGGCGTTCAGCCGCTTCATAGGCCGCAATCCCTCGCGATCCGTCACGACCATCAGCACGCCCATGGGCAGCCCGATCAAGTACGCCAGCGCCGCCGACCACAGCGTCATATACAGCGTCTCGAGCATGCCCTCCCACAGCAGATCAATCAATTGGGATGCCGGCACGCCGCAACACCTCCTCCGCGCTGATTCCCGCAAGCCCCGCCTTGTCGCGGTACGCCTCGACCGCCCGGAGCAGTTTCCGCGCGCGATCCGGCTGCCCGTCGCCCGCGACTAAAGCCTTCGCGGCCTCGGTCTTAGGATGATCGAACACCTCGCGCACGTCGCCGACCTCGACCACGCGGCTGCGATCCAGTATCGCGACCCGATGGCATATCGACTCGACGACCAGCATCTCGTGCGTGATGACCAGTATCGTGATACCCATATTTTGATTCAATTCCCTAAGCAGGGCGAGTATCCCGCGCGTCGTCTCCGGATCGAGAGCGCTGGTCGCCTCGTCGCACAGCAGTATGCGCGGACTCAACGCTATCGCCCTTGCGATAGCCACGCGCTGCCTCTGCCCGCCCGACAGCGTGGACGGATACGCGTCCGCCTTGTCCGATAACCCGACCGTCTCCAGCAGCTTAAGCGCGCGCTCGCGCGCCGCGCGGCGTTTCCAGCCCGATATCTCCATTGGGAAACACACGTTCCCGATCACGCTGCGCTGCATCAGCAGATTGAACTGCTGGAACACCATGCCCATCGACCGCCGCGCCTCGTACAGCTCCCCGCGCGACAGAGCGCCCATCTCGCGCCCCGCGAACACCACGCCGCCGGCGGTAGGCTCTTCCAAATAACTGACGCACCGCGCCAGCGTGCTCTTGCCCGCGCCGCTCTTGCCGATCAGGCCGAATATCTCGCCCTCGCCGATCTTCAGGCTTACGTCCTCCAGCACGCTCTCGCCCTGCCCAAACCGCTTTGACAGCCCCCGCAGTTCCAGTATTACGCCCAACTATATATCACACCAATCATGATCGTCTTTCACGCGCCTCCAGCTCGGCGATTTGGTCCAGCCTGGCCTGGTGCCGCTCCTCGAACGGCGCGTCCAGCCACTCGTCCATTATCATCTTCGCCAGCCCGACGCCCAGCACGCGCCCGCCTAAGGCTAACGCGTTAGCGTTGTTGTGCGACTTCGCCATGCGCGCGGTGTATGGATCGCCGACTGCGGCGCAGCGCACGCCGCGTATCTTGTTCGCGGTAATCGACATGCCCAGTCCCGTGCCGCATATCAGCACCGCCGCGTCCGCCTCGCCCGATACGACCGCCCGCGACGCGCGCTCCGCGAAGCCGTTATAATCGACCTTATCCTCGCAGTACGCGCCGTAATCGACCGTCTCCAGCCCCCTGCCCGCCGCGTGTTCCATCAGCGCGGCCTTGAGCCGCAGCCCCGCGTGATCGGACGCGAACCCGATCCGCTTCGCGCGGCTACGCGACCCGCTCATAATACTCGTTCGCCAGCGCGTCGAACGCCGCGTCAAGGTTCTCGTCCGCTCCGGTTTTATCAAACAGCGCGCTGCCCAGCACAAACCGATCCGCCCCGGCGCTCTTGAGCGCCTTGAACGTGCGCGGCCCGCACCCTCCGTCAGCCAGTATAGTATAATCCAGTTTCCATCTCTCGCGGAACGCGCGCGCCTCCTCTATCTTTGATAGCATCTGCGGTATGAACGCGGAGCCGGCGTAACCGATATCCACGGTCATGATCGTCAGCAGCCGCGCGCGCTCGAGCAGATGCTTCGCGGAGTCTATCGTAGTAGCCGGACACAGCGCCAACCCGGGCGCGCATCCCAGCGCCTCTATCCGGTCGAACAGGCGGAACGCGTTGGTTGAAATGGTCTCCGCGTGCAGGGTGATCGCGACGGCTCCCGCCTGCGCGAACCGTTCTATCCACCGTTCGGGTTCCAGCGTCATCAGGTGCGCGTCCATCGGGATATCGACCGCGCGCCTGAACGCGCGAACCATGTCCGGCGAGATCGTCAGGTTCGGAGCGAACCGCCCGTCCATCACGTCTATATGCGCCCAAGCGGCGCGCCGCGAGATAATCTCCAGTTGCTCCCTCATCCGCAGAAAGTCCATGCACATCAGCGATGGCGCGGCCCACTCCAGCCGCGCCGGATTCTCTTGATCCTCAAGTTTTGGCATCCGTCACCTCTCGGGCATAATCAATTCGATACCCTTCTCCCGAAGGAGGCCGGGCCACGGTTCGGGCGGAGCCGCGTCGGTCACGATCCACGCCGCGCCTTCCAGCCCCGCGATCCTCGAGAACGCGCTCCGGCCGAATTTACTCGAATCGACCAGGAACGCGGTTCGCTCCGCGCAGGCTATGAACGCGCGCTTGACCGACGCGTCCGATTCGTTCGTATCGGTGAAGCCCGTGCGCGCGTCCAGCCCCTTGCACGACATGACGGCTAGACGGACGTGGAACTCGCCGATCGCGCGCTCGGCCTGCGGCCCCGCGAACGACAGCGCGCTGCCGTTGAGCGTGCCGCCCGTGGCGATTATCGTCCAGTCGGCCTTGCCGGACAATTCTGTAAGTATCTCCATGGAGTTGGTGACCAGCGACAGCCTCCGCCGCGAGGCCAGCGCGCGCGACACGAACAGCGCGCTCGTGGACGCGTCCAGCGCGACGCTCTCGCCGTCCGGTATACGCTCCGCGATCAACTCCGCCATCGCGCGCTTGCTCTGGACGAAGGTCTGGCGGCGTATCTGGTAGGGCAGTTCCGCCTGCGCTCCGCCCACGCGAAGAGCGCCGCCATACGTGCGTTTGGCGAAACCCTCGCGCTCCAGGCGATCCAGGTCGCGCCGGATGGTCTCCTCCGTAACGCCGTATTCGCGGCTTAACTCCGACACGAGCACGTTGCCCGCGCCGGTCAGCCTCGACAATATCCGCGCGCGCCGTTCCAGCGCCAGCATCGCGTCCCTCCCCGCCGGCGGACGCACTCGCTCCGCCGTAATAATTGTACCCGCAAAGGCGCTAACCGTCAACGCAAACGGGCGCGTGATTTAGTCTGTCCGGCGCGAACCGCGTTCAAGCGTCCTTGACTGCGCGCGCGGGGATTGATATACTGGGTTGGTTGTACCTTTATGTTGAAGGAGCGATAAGCGTGGCGAAACTGACCATCCTGTCCGACAGATGCAAGGGCTGCGGCCTGTGCGTCGAGGTCTGTCCTAAGAAGGTACTCGGGTTCGACAAAAAATCGCTGAACGCGAAGGGATACCGCCCCGCGTCGGCTATAGCGCCTGAAAACTGCGTCGGCTGCGCGTTCTGCGCGCGGATGTGTCCCGACTGCGTGATCACCGTCGAACGATAGGAGTTGAACGCATGGCCAAATTGTTGATGAAGGGCAACGAGGCGATAGCCGAGGCCGCCATCCGCGCCGGGTGCCGCTGTTTCTTCGGTTATCCTATCACCCCTCAAAACCAGATCCCGGAGTATATGTCCAAACGCATGCCCCAGGTCGGCGGCACATTCCTGCAGGCCGAGAGCGAGGTCTCCGCGATCAATATGGTATACGGGGCTTCGGGCGCGGGCGCGAGGGTGATGACCAGCTCGTCCGGCCCGGGCGTAAGCCTCAAGCAGGAGGGGATAAGCTATCTCGCGGGCGCGCAGCTTCCGTGCGTGATCGTGAACATCATGCGCGGCGGGCCGGGGTTGGGATCCATCCAGCCTTCGCAGGGCGATTATTACCAGGCCACACGGGGCGGCGGGCACGGCGATTACAGGCTTCCGGTTCTCGCTCCGTCCTCGGTGGGCGAGGCTGTCGAGCTCACGCGTAAGGCTTTCGATCTCGCGGATAAATACCGCACGCCCGTGATCGTGCTAGGCGACGGCATGATAGGCCAAATGATGGAGCCTGTCGAACTGCCCGACGATGGCGAGTCCGCGCGCGAGCCCGAGTCCAAGCCGTGGGCGGCCAGAGGCTGGGACGGATCGTCTCCCCGCGCGATAATCAACTCGCTTTACATAGACCCGTCGGTGCTGGAACAGCACAACCTCGCGCTTCAGCGGAAGTTCGCCGAAATCGAGAAGGCGGAGACCAGCTTCGCGTCCGAGCGCGTCGAAGACGCGGATCTTGTCATAGCCGCGTATGGCACGATGGCGAGGATCGCGCGCAGCGCTATCCGCATGGCGCGCGCGGAGGGGCTTAAGGTCGGCATGATCCGCCCGGTGACGCTCTGGCCTTTCCCGTCGGAGCCGTTCGCGCAGGCCGCGCGCACCGCGAAGGCGTTCCTCACGGTCGAGATGAGCGCGGGGCAGATGGTGGACGACGTAAGGCTGGCGGTCGCGGGACGCAAGCCCGTACACTTCTACGGCAGAACCGGCGGCATGGTTCCCACCGTGCGCGACGTGCTCTCGCGGATCAAGGAGGCTGTATAATGGCGGTCGTATTCGAGAAATCCCGGTCGCTGACCGACGAGATACTGACATACTGCCCAGGCTGTACTCACGGCATAATACACAGGCTGGTCGCGGAGGCGATAGACGATCTGGGCGCGCAATCCAGCACGATCGGGGTCGCGCCCGTGGGATGCGCGGTGTTCGCGTATAACTTCTTCGCGGTGGACATGATGCAGGCGGCGCATGGACGCGCGCCGGCGGTCGCCACGGGGATCAAGCGCGCTCTGCCCGATAGGATCGTGTTCACATACCAGGGCGACGGGGATCTCGCGTCGATCGGCATGGCGGAGATAATGCACGCGGCGGCGCGCGGCGAGAAGATCACGACGATATTCGTCAACAACGCGATATACGGCATGACCGGCGGGCAGATGGCTCCGACCACGCTGGTCGGGCAGGTGACGACGACCTCGCCGTACGGACGCAAGGAGGAGCTATGCGGTAAGCCCATCCGCATGAGCGAGATCATCGCGCAGATGGACGGCACGGCATACGCGGCGCGGGTATCGGTGCACGATCCCAGGCATGTGATGGAAGCGAAGAAGGCGATACGCAGGGCGTTCGAGGCGCAGCGCGGCGGCGAGGGGTTCGCGATGGTGGAGGTGCTGTCCACCTGCCCGACCAACTGGGGTATGACTCCGATAGAGGCGCTCAAGTGGGTCGCTACGGACATGATCCCATATTATCCGCTGGGCGTATACAAGGACTCGTCAAAGGGGGCTGCCTAGGTTATGGAGAAACGCATACTGATAGCGGGATTCGGCGGGCAGGGCGTGCTGCTGATGGGCCAATTGTTAAGCAAGGCGGGCATGCACGAGAATATGCAGGTCTGTTGGATGCCGTCGTATGGGCCGGAGATGCGCGGCGGGGAGGCCAACTGCGGCGTGGTTCTCGCGGACGAGCCTATCGGCTCGCCTCTTGTGACGGAGCCTGACGTCGCTATACTGATGAACAGGCCGTCTCTGGACAAGTTTGAGCCGTCGATAGCGCCGGGCGGCACTCTGCTGTACAATAGCTCGCTGATCGACGCGGAGCCTTCGCGCACCGATATAAAGGTATACGACGTGCCCTGCAACGATATCGCCGTGAAGATAGGCAACGCGCGCGTCGCGAACATGGTCATGCTGGGCGCGTTCAACGCGCTAACCGAGCTGCTGCCAGCCGAGAGCCTGCTGGAAGCTCTGCGCGAGACGCTGGGTTCCGGCAAGGAGCATCTGATACCCGTCAATCAGCAAGCGCTGGCCGCGGGAGCCGAATCGGTGGTTTGACGCATGGCAGCGTCACTGGTGCTGGCGGCATACACGCTGGCTGGGATAGCGCTCTCGCGCGCGTTGTTCCCGGAGCGCGGGACGATGTGGAGCGTATGGTTTGGATGCGCGGCCGGGCTGCTGCTGTTCATGTGGCTGCCCGTGCTGTTCGCGTTCAAGTTTGGTTTCACTATGGCGGCGCAGAAGGCGGCTTTGGGGACGCTGGCTGTCATAGGGATTGGATCGGGGCGCGCGGCGTTCGCGAGCCGGGGGGCTGTTAACAGGCTTCAGACTCGCGAACCTGTGCGCGCGTTCGTCTGCATCGTGCCGATACTGACGATCATCGCCGCGTATCTGCAGTATACGCATACGCTCCAGCCGGAGGGCGGCGCGCTCCACACGGGGCAGTCCACTTTCGGCGACTTGAGCCTGCATCTGTCCATCGCTACCAGTCTGCGCGGCGCGCCGTTCCCGCCCGAATACGCTCTGCTGCCCGGCACGAGGCTGGCGTACCCGTTCCTGATGGACACGTTATCAACCTCCCTGATGCTGTGGGGTATGGAACTGCGCTGGTCGTTCATCATACCGGGGACGCTGATGTGCGCGCATGTGTTCGCCGGGATACTGCTGCTGGCGCATCGAATCACGCGCGGCGAGAAACTGTCCGCGCTGACGCTAATTCTCGTGGCGTTCTGCGGCGGGTTTGGGTTTTTATACTCGTGGGATCGCGTGGGCGTTGACTCCTCGCGCTTCATGGATATATTCACCGGATTCTACCGCGCGCCCGCTAATCTGACCGACATGAATATCCGCTGGAGCAATCTTCTCGCGGACATGTGGCTGCCCCAGCGGACTTTCCTTGCGGGATGGGTATTTTTACTGCCCGCGCTGGCTCTCGTCCTAGACCTGCCGGAGAGCGGCAATCGTAAGCGCGTCGCGGTCACGCTGGGTATACTCGCGGGCGGCATGCCGCTGGTTCACACGCATTCGTTTCTCGCGCTGGGGCTGTTCAGCGCGGGGTATCTGGGCTGGCGATGCGTCGAGTTAAAGCGGCGATCGGTTGTATTGTCCGGCATTACGTATCTGGCTATAACGTTGGCGCTGGCACTGCCGCAATTGCTGGCGTTCACGTTCGGGCAGTCGTCGGCGGAAGGATTCGTGCGGTTCCATTTCAACTGGGTGAACGGCGGAGCCAACGGGTTGAAGGACTCGTACCTGTTCTTCTGGATAAAGAACGTCGGGCCGCCGATGATTCTCATCATACTGATGCTGTTCGATCTGCCCAAGGAGCATAGGCCGATCGTTGCGGGAGCGTTCACTATATTTATTATCGCTGAACTGATCGAGTTTCAGCCGAACGATTACGATAACAATAAGCTATTCTACGCGTGGTATCTGACGGCGCTGCCTTGCGCGCTGGCGTTCGGCGCGCGGGTGTTCGAGCGACTGCGAGGGTTACGGTCGAGGCGGATTATCGCGGGCGCGTTTGTGCTGTTGTCCGTCGTGTCGGGGGTATTGTCGGTCATGCGCGAAAGCATCAGCGATTATGAGCTTTACGCCCAGGACGCCGTGTCCATGGCAAAATACGTTGAGGACAACACCCCGCCAGGCTGCGTCATACTAACGGCGACGAATCACAACAATCCCATCAGCGCGGTTGCCGGACGCAAAGTAGTCTGCGGCCCCGATATATATCTATACTACCACGGCCTCGACTACGAGGCCAAAATGTCCGACGTTATACGCTTCTATATCGACCCTGAAGGCGCGCGCCGCGTTATCGAGGATTATGACGTGAAGTACGTCCTCTTTGGGAATTATGAGCGCGCTATCACCGGAGCGGATGAGGAAGCGATCGCTAGGATGTATCCGCTGGCGTTCGAGGCGGGAGGGTATCGGCTGTATAGGGTTGGGGAAATAGGGAGCGTGCCGCCGGTGTTGGGTGGGGAGTGACTAAGATACCGCGAGGTCATATCTCCATATCTCACTATTCGTAAAAAAAACCGAACCCTCCCCGCAGCATCCGCGCGGGTTGGGTTCGACTTGCTTCCATTGGCGGAGAAGCCGGGATTCGAACCCGGGCGCCAGTTTCCCAGCCTACTCCCTTAGCAGGGGAGCCCCTTGGGCCTCTTGGGTACTTCTCCGAGCCCATAGATATAATAACCTAAATC
>JAIRSO010000085.1 GCA_031255415.1 Oscillospiraceae bacterium | reverse complement strand
CGGCTCCCGTCCGACTCGATAATGCCCCAGCCCATAGTGGCCAGGCCAGGATCCACCCCAAGAATTGTCATGCGTGGAGTATAACATATTGGGCGGCGCGTTGCAAAGAGAGGGGGGGCAAAAGATATACGGATATAGCCGACGCCGGGAGTCCCCCCTAGACGTAATCAATCCCCCGGTGTAGAATGTACGTATGATTGCATAGCGTCCGTTATGCATTGTCATATGGATAGCGACGTGCCGAAACGCTGGAAGGAGAACCGGGGTTGTCACATTTTTTCGCGTATTTATCGCGCATGCGCCATATCCGGCGCTGGAGCCTCATGCGCAACAGCCTCCCCGAGAACGATCTCGAGCACGCCGCGCTGACGGGCATTCTCGCGCACGCGCTGGCTGTGATCCGCAACGATATCGCGGACGATTCGGCGCGCGTTGATCCGGATCGATGCGCCACGCTCGCGCTGTATCACGACGTATCCGAGGTGATAACGGGCGACATCGCAACGCCTATCAAGTACTTCAACCCGGGCATCGCGGCGGCGCACCGCGAGATAGAGCGCGCCGCGCAGGAGAAACTGCTCAGCATGCTGCCTCCCCCATTAAAGGACCGCTATCGCGGCATAATACAACCGGACGCGGAGTCCCCGGAATGGCGCGTCGTCAAGGCCGCCGACAACCTAGCGGCGTATCTGAAGTGCGTGGAGGAAGTAGCCGCCGGGAACAAGGAATTCCTCAAAGCGGCGCAGTCGACGCTCAAAAAAGTGCGCTCGTTGAATATGCCCGAGGTGGAACTGTTTATGAAGGAATACGCGCCTAGCTTCGGCCTGGCGCTGGACGAACTGAATTGAGGTGCGATTCATGAGCGATTATATCGAACTGCGCGCGCGAACGTTGGACGCGAACCAAACGCTGGCTAGAAGCGGGCTGGTCATACTAACGTGGGGCAACGCCAGCCAGGCCGATAGAGCCGCCGGGGTGTTCGCGATCAAACCCAGCGGCGTTCCGTATGACCGTCTGTCCGCCGACGATATCGTGGTATGCTCCATCCAGACGGGCGAAAAAATATGGGGGCGGCTGAACCCGTCGTCCGATACGCCGACGCACGCGAAACTATATCAGGCATGGCCGCAGATAAACGGCGCGTGCCACGCGCATCCGGTTTACTCGACGGCGTGGAGCCAGGCCTCGCGCGCGCTGCCTGCGCTGGGCACCACCCACGCCGATACCTTCGACGGCGACGTGCCCGTCACCCGCCGCCTTACCGTCCAGGAGGTGGAGGGGGATTACGAGGCCGCGACGGGAACCGCTATAGTCGAGGCGTTCAAGGGCCGCGATCCGATGGGTACTCCGGCGGCGCTTGTCCGCCAGCACGGTCCGTTCGCGTGGGGCAAGGACGCGGCGGAGGCCGTCGAGCACATGATTATACTGGAGCAGAGCGCGCGCATCGCTCATAAACAGTACGCGCTAACCGACGCTCTCTCCGAATCGCCCAGGAAACTGGACGAGCCGCTAAGGCGCAAACACTACGAACGCAAGCATGGCGCGAACGCCACCTACGGGCAAAGGCTCTAACCTTCTCCACGACGCGCTCATAGCCGATCCGCTATATCCCTCGCTACCGCTATGCCCGTGCACGAGGCCTGCATCAATCCGCGGGTGACTCCCGCGCCGTCGCCTATCGCGTACAGGCCGGGTATCTCCGTCTCGAAACGATTGTTGACGCGCACCTTGGACGAGTAAAACTTGACCTCTACGCCATAGAGCAGCGTGTTCCGGTCGAACAGCCCCGGCGCGAGCCGATCGAACGCGCGTAGAGCCTCGATGATCGAGGTGAGATGGCGCGAGGGCAGCGCAAACGATAAATCGCCCGGCACCGCAGTCGCGAGGGTGGGCCGCGTCGTGGACTTGCTCAATCTATCGGGATTCGTGCGCCGGCCGTGCATCAAGTCGCCGAGCCGCTGAACCATTATCGGCCCGCCTGTCAGCATGTTCGCCAGCTGTGCGATATACCGCCCATACTCTATGGGCTGGTTGAACGGCTCCGTGAAGCTGGTCGATACCAGCACCGCGAAGTTGGTATTCTGCGTGAGCATCGAGGGATCGGCGTAGCTGTGCCCGTTCACGACCGCCAGCCCGCCCTCGTAATGCTCCTGCGAGACGACCCCGCCCGGGTTCATGCAGAATGTGCGCACCTTGTTCTCATAGGTGTCGGAGAAATAGACCAGCTTCGCCTCGTAGAGATGCTTGGTCAAGTGATCCATTATGGAGTTGGGAGTCTCGACGCGCACGCCGATATCGACCGCGTTGTTGGTCGTGGTCAGGCCGAGGCGCTGTATCTGCCGCGTCAGCCAGGCCGCGCCGCCTCGACCCGGAGCCGCGACTATACGCTTCGCGTTCAGCGCGCGGATCGATCCTTCGCGATCCGAAACCGCGACCCCCGCGATCGCGCCATCCTCGACCAGCAGATCCTGCGCCGTAGTCCGCTCGAAGAAGTCGATCTTGCCGGACAGCGCGTCCTGCATCGCGCCCAGCACCTTCGCCGCGTTCTCCGTACCCAGATGCCGGACGGGGCACGGCACCAACCGTATGTTGTGACGGCTGGCCTCATAGGCTATCTCTTCCACTTTGGGCGTGTTAAGGCCGTGAACGGTCTCGGACGCGCCGAACCGCAGATAAATCCGATCCGCGTGGTTGATAAGCTCCATCGCGTCGGCGTGCGGGATGTATTCGGTGATATGCCCGCCGACTTCGTCCGACAGCGATAGCTTGCCGTCCGAGAACGCGCCCGCGCCAGCCCAGCCATGCATTATAGCGCACGGCTGGCAATGCACGCACTTGCCCGTCTCGCGCGCGGGGCAGCGTCGGCGCGCGAGCCCGCGCCCGATATCCAGCACCGCGATCGACGCGCCGGGGCGCAGTTGCGATAGCTCCAGCGCGGTGAATATGCCCGCCGGACCCGCTCCGATGATGATAACGTCATAATCCTTGGCCTGCGCGGCAGACATACTCCCGCCTCCAATCTAATCCGATGTATTGCTCCGCGTCACACCCGTCCGCGCGCTATATCCCACCGTTCGAGCTGAACCATCCCATTTCTGACCACATACGCGCGATCGTACAGCGCGCATGTCGGGCAGACGTGGTTGGGTATCACGAGCAGGGTTTGACCGACGCGGGGAGGCTCCTCGCCCTCCGGGAGATCGAACCGCCAGTGCTCCTCGCTGTGAATGACGGGTAAGGCGCGCGGATAATCGATTATCACGCCGCGCGGGTTTTGCATCTCGCTGGCTATCGCCTTCGTGCCTACGTCGATGGTGAACCCGTTCGGCGTAGGCCTGCTGACCACGCGCGCGAGCACCGCCGCAGCCGGAGCGAACGGGGATAGATCGGGGTATGAGTCCGCCTCTCCAGCGTCCATCAGGAAGATCGTGCCGGGGGAGAGCAGCGCGCCTTCGCGTAATTGATGAACCGGGAAAGTGGGCGTGCCTCCCATAACCATTATGTCGCACGGCAAACCTGCGGCGACGAGACGGTCGCGGACGCCGAATAATATATCGGCGCCGGGTCTCGCGTCGGTTTGTCTGGCGTTGAGATCCTTCGTGCGGATGTGCCCGTCGTAGCCGTGCAGACCAACCGCGCGGATACCGGGCAGCGAGGCGGCGTATCGGTAAAGCTCCTCGATATGGTCAAGCGCGACGCCCGTGCGGTGCATGCCTAGATCAGCGTCGATTAACAGCGCGGTTTTGACCCCCGCCGAGACGGACGCGTCCGACAGAGCGTCGATCGCCTCCCGGCTGTCGCCTATCGTATAGAACGACGCGTCCGGAAACTCCCTCTGCAGCCGCGCGAACAGAAGCGCGCTAGGATCCACCAGCGGATACGCCAGCAATATGAACCGCGCGCCCAGTTCCGCCAGCATGCAAGCCTCCGCGAGCGTCGCGCACTTGAAGCGGGTTATGCCGCGCTCCATCATGATCCGTACGACTTGCGGACACTTGTGCGTCTTGACGTGCGGGATCAGCCGATCCGCGCCGCCAGCCAGCTCTATAGCGGCGGCGGTGTTCCGGAGTATGAGATCCTCAAAGAATATCAGCGCGGGGCTGGGTATGGCGTGCGTGCCGAGGATCTTATATAGTTGAGGTTGAAGCCAGCGTTCAGGTTCCATGCAGTCCCCCTATATCCCGTCGATCAGTTCAAATAGCGCCTCGGTCTCGACGGGCATGTTGCCCGGCAAAACGTTCACGCCGATCGCGGAGCGAGCGGGCAGGCCGTTCTCATCGCCGAATATATCCGCCAGCAGCTTTGTACCGCCGTTGGCTACCTGCGGCTGCGCGTAGAACGTATCGGCGCACGCCACGAACGTCAGCACCTTCACGCACCGCTTAACGCGGTTCAGATCGCCAACGCGCGACTCCAGCGCCGCGAGTACGTTCAGCATGCAGCCGCGCGCGAAGTCCGCGCCCTCTTCGATAGAGTATTCAGCGCCCAGCTTGCCTATGTGGTTCGAGCCGCCTATGTTCGGCCCGCATCCCGACACGTAGACCAGATTCCCCGCGAATCGCACGGCTGGCGTGTACAGTCCGCCCTTGGCGGGCGGAGGCGGGAGCGTGACGGACAGTTCCGCCATTCTGTCATAAACGTTCATAACGATCATCCTTTCTGGATTAATTATAATGATGTGGTCAAAGCTTCCGTCAGAACCGGAACACTATGCCGATCAACGCGCTGCCCGCTATAGCCAGCGCCGGGTGTATCCGCAGTTTCTTCATATTTAATACTACGAACAGCGCGCCCGCCAGTATCAGGCTTTTCCATTGGAATAAATCGGCGACGGCGCGGCTAGCGTCGTACCCCGGGAGATTCAGCAGAGCGATCTTCAGCACGCCGAATCCAGCCGCCGCGATCATCCCAACGGACGCGGGGCGTATGCCGTAGAACACCGCTTGAACGGTCGGATGCGCGGCGAAGGCTTTTAGGAATCGCGCCATTATCAGCACGATGATCACCGACGGCAGAACCTCGGCTATAGACGCGACTACCGCGCCGGGGATCCCTGCTGTGACGTATCCGACATAAGTCGCCATGTTGATGCCGATCGGGCCGGGAGTCGCTTCGGATACGGCGATCATATCCACGAGCGTCTGGCGCGTGAACCAGCCGGTTCTTTCCGATATGCGCTCGATGAACGGCACGGTCGCCAGCCCGCCGCCTATCGCGAACAACCCCGTTAAGAAAAACTCGTAGAACAGGCGCAGCAGTATCATGAATCCAGCCTCCCCCGCGCGGCGCGCCACTGGATCAATACGCCGGCTAGCGCGGCGGCTACAACATAAACGATCGGCGAGACGCCGGTCAATATCGACAGCAGGAACACGGCGGCGCACAGCGCGGCGGTCTTCCAGTCCACGACCGAGGACTTGCGCAGTTTATTGATCGCCTGGCAGATCAAGACCAGCACGCATACGCGGATGCCCGCGAACGCGCTTTGCACGGCAGGCAGTTCCGCGAAGTTGGTTAGGAACGCCGCTATCGCCGTGATAACGACCATCGACGGGAACACTACGCCCAGCGCCGCGCATATTCCTCCCGCCGGGCCTTTTACCTTACTGCCCGCGAATACCGCGACGTTCACCGCGATTAGCCCGGGCAGACACTGGCTGATAGCGTAGTAGTCCATTATCTCCGCTTCGGTCGTCCACTCGCGGCTCTCGACCACCTCGCGCTGAAGCATCGGCAGCATCGAGTATCCGCCGCCGAACGTCAGCCCGCCGATCTTGCAGAACGTGAGGAATAAATCCAGATGGGTGTTCAATTATAACGCACAGCCTTCCGCTCGAATGGATAACGACTGGATAATCGTATAGAGGATATACCCTGCGGGGGGGCTTTGTCAACTTGCGCGAGCCGCGCCCGCCCGAACCGTTTCCACTTGCCGAAACCGTTTTCCATTTCCCTTTGACAGCGCGTCTGGATCGTGGTAGAATGAAATCCGACTAATCTACAAGGAGATTGTGATCATGGCGGAAACCCGGATTCAAAACGTTGAGTCTACGCAAAGCGTGAACGTTGAAGCGTTGACGGGCTGGGAGGGGTAGGGTTATGCAATATACTGTTGTGCCGGAGTGGGGCGATCTCAGCGTGTCGAGGCTGGGCATGGGATGCATGCGCCTGCCCACGAAGAAGGACGGCGATAATACCGTCGTGGATCGCCCGCAAGCGATCGAATTGATCCGCGCGGCGATCGACGGCGGCGTGAACTATATCGACACGGCCTACGGATACCACAACGGCGAGAGCGAACTGGTGACGGGCGAGGCGCTGGGGGACGGATACCGCGATCGCGTGAGCCTGGCGACGAAGCTGCCCTCTTGGCTGGTCAAAGAGGAATCCGATATGGATCGTCTGCTCGACGAACAGCTTAAGAAACTAAAAACCGACCGCATCGATTTCTATCTGCTTCACGCCGTCAACAAGACGCATATAGCCAATTACCGCAAACTGGGTTATCAAAAGTTCCTCGACCGCGCGAAGGCCGACGGGCGCATAGGCCGCGCGTGCTTCTCGTTCCACGACGACGCGCAGACGTTCCTTGATATATTGAACGATTACAACTGGGCTATGTGCCAGGTGCAGTTCAACTATATGGATACCGACAACCAGGCGGGGCTGTCCGGCGTCCGCGAGGCAGGAAAAAAGGGCGTTGGCGTGGTCGTGATGGAGCCGATACGCGGCGGATCGCTGGCGAACCCGCCCGAGTCGGTCAAGGCGATGATGGAGGATTATCCCGTTAAGAGGAGTCCGGTGGAGTGGGCGTTCGCTTACGTCGCGCAGTTCCCGGAGAACAGGGTGCTGCTGTCCGGCATGAGCAACATGCAGCAGTTAACGGAGAACCTCAAGACGTTCGAGACGCTGAACAACGGGCCGCTGCCCGAGGCGGATCGGGATTTCGTCGAGGAGATTACGCGCGCGTACAGGTCGCGCGTGTATGTGGGATGCACCGGGTGCAGGTACTGCGTGCCGTGCCCGCAAGGCGTGGTGATACCGGATATCTTCCACAGCTTCGACGAGTCGTATATGTTCGATAACTTTAATCACTTCAAGTGGTTCTATGGGGATTGCATGAAGAAGGGCACGGACGCGTCCAAGTGCGTGGAATGCGGCGCGTGCGAGTCGCAGTGTCCGCAGAAGATTCCGATCATCAAGAGGCTGGCGGAGATTCGCGAGAAGAGCGCGTAGGTAGGTAAGGACGGCTTCCTACTGGGGAGCGGTCTGCATCTGGAGAGTGGCCTCACGCTAGAAAGTAACCTCCCGCTGGAGAGTGGCCTCCTTTATGGAGAACGCCCCCTCTGTCGCTTCGCGACAGAGGGGGCGTTCCTAAGAGAGGCAGAGTGGGCGTTTCCTCCCCCTTCGCAAAAATTTCCTCCGCCTCCGTCTGAAATGTTACAATTACCTGTTGACAAATTCACAGTTCCGTAATATACTAACGCTATCGACAGGGAGTCATCATCGTAAGGCATGCCAGCCTTATGGCTGAAGCGAGCGGCAGGAGGAGAATGAACATGCTGCAAATCGGGCTCAAGAAAAGACATTGGCTGTGCATCGCGGCGCTGATAGCGCTGATGATATGCCTGGCCTCGCAAACGGCGCTGGCGAGCGAAGGCGGGGATTACTATATGGGTAATACCGCCGCCCTATACTCCGACTCGACAACATCGTCGGGAGTGCTGGAACATCTAGCCGTGGGCGAGCCTGTCAAGATGTACAGCCATAACGTGGGCAAGGACGGCGCCTACTGGCATTACATCGAGGTTCTCGCGACCGGACAGAAGGGTTATATCCAGACCGGGAACATCACCACCATGAACGCCCGTCAATCCCAACAGGAACAGGCATCTCAAGGCAACGCCGCGGCTAGCGGGCAATTGGTCGTGTCCAACAGCGCGGGCGCGTCGCTTAAGGATTACCCAACGTCCGCCTCGTCTGTCGCTGCGACCGTCCAAAGCGGCACGGTTCTATCGTTGATCGGCACCACCACCGATATCAACGGTTCGCTGTGGTATTACGTGTCGCACCAGGGGCAGAAACTGTACGTCCGCGCGCAGGACGTGCAGTCGTACCAGGCTCCGACGACCGGCGGCGGCTCGGGCGGCGCTCCGGCGGCTCCGGGCAATGGATCGACCGCCACGGCGGGATACCGCTACGTGGTCACGGCTACCAGGTATGTGAATATGCGCAGCGCGCCGTCAACGTCCGCCAGCGTCGTCGCGCAGGTTCCGGCCGGGGAGATGGTGGTGGAACAGATGTCCGTGCTCGGCACGGATAGCAAGATATGGCGGTACGTGTCGTGGGGCACGCGCGTGGGATACATGCGCTCGGATTATCTCACCGTCACGGGCGGCGGCAGCTCGTTTACCCCGCCTCCGCCATCGCCCACGCCCACCCCTCCGCCCAGCGCCGGATATAAGGACTTCGTTCTGACATACGGCCTAACCACCATTAAGAAGGAACCGACCATGCAGAGCGCGACCGTGGTGACCGCCCCGGCAGGCGTGGCTCTCCGTCCGCTCAACACGTACACCGACGACCTCAACACCGTGTGGTATCAGGTGATATACTCCACCGCCGGGAACGATCAGGCCGGGTACGTCCAGCGCAACTGGGTGCTGGATAACCCGACATGGGATCAGCTGGTCTCCGCAGGAGCCGTGACCCCATCGCCCGCCCCGAACCGCGAAGGCGAATACGCGTCCAGCGGATACCTGGTCACCGTCAAGAACGATATCAAGGTATATGGATCGGCCTCGCTCAAGGATAAGGGCAACGGCAACTATGATCTTGAGATAACGAATCCATCGTATACCATCAAGTCCGCCGGTACCATCGTCAAGCTGGAGAAGACGTACTATACATGGATTCCGGGGCTGATGTACTACGACTATATCTATCACGTCCAGTTCAAGGTATGGTCGCCCACGATCGCCACGCCTACCCCGAAGCCCAGCGCGACTGCCGCGCCCGCGCAGTGGTTGACATACTCCGGCTATATCCTAAAGGGAGACCTGCGTTACGCGACTACGCAGGAGATGGCCAACGCGAACAATCAAGGCTGGGGCAGCCTGTGGCAGCCCACCGCGCCGCCTACCCCCGTCCCCACTCAAGCGCCGCCTACCCCGTATCAGGTGCGGATGGGCGTGTCCCACGTCGCGCTTAGGACGGGCCCAGCCACTTCCGCCAGCATGGTCACCAGCATCGCGCCCAACGAGACGGCGCAGTACCTAAGCCAGGTGACGGGCGCGGACGGGTATGTATGGTATCAAGTATCGTTCTACGGCAGAACCGGATGGGTGCGCAGCGACCTGTGTAGCCTCATCTACCCGGGCGGAGCGGTGCAAGCGCCGTCCAGCACGGCGGGCTCCGGAACGAACACGGGCACGTATTCATCCATGATGGCCGTCACGAACAGCGGCACCAACATGCGCACAGGCATGGGCACGTCGTTCGGGATCGTGACCAAGCTGAGCCGGGGCGAGATAGTGCAGGTGAAAGGCAGCGGCACGGGCACCGACGGCAATACATGGTATCAGGTGACGAGTATATTCTCCAATAAAACGGGCTACGTAAGGGGCGACCTGTTAAGGCAGTTGACCGCCAAGGAGCAGGAAACCTATGGAAGCTCGTCGAGCGGGGGAGGGGCGGTTACCGCCCCTCCCACTCAAGCGCCAAGCGCGAACGCCACCCTTAAGCTGGGTATGACCGGGCCTGAAGTGGCCCAATTGCAGTCTTATCTGACGGCTCAAAGTTATCTGGGCAGCAATTATACATCGGGTACATACGACGCGGCCACTCTGATGGCCGTGCGCAGGTTTCAGGAAGCCGCTGGGTTGAGCGTTGACGGCGTAGCCGGATCGGCTACGCTTACCAGGCTGTATTCGGGCGGAGCGAATACGGGCGGAACAGGCGCGTCGGGCGGCGGAGCGAACCCCGGCGGCGCGAGCGCGGGAAGCGACGGCTACGTCGCGCCCAGTTCCGTCGAGCTTAACAGCTGGACGACCGGGAATATCAAGTCGATACTGGAGGCTAATCCGGTAGGCATAGTCGTGGTCAGCGTGGACACCGGCGCGTCGTTCCGCGTAAAGTACCGCTGGGGCACCAACCACGCCGACTGCGAGCCGCAGTCAGCCGCCGATACCGCCATCATGAACCAGATCAAGGCCTCCTACGGCACGAGCCAGACGCGCTACCGCATGCCCGTATGGGTAAAGGCCGGCGGGCACACGTTCGCGGCGTCGATGTACGCCGAAGGCCACGACGCGTCCAGCGACACCATACCGGACAACAACTTTTCCGGCGTGATGTGCCTGCACTTCAAGGACAGCGCCACCCACACCAACCCAAACGGTACGGGCACGTCGGAGCATCAGCAGGAGGTCATGTACGCATACACCCAGCAGCCATAACCCTCCGCGCGCTTTATAGAGGAAACGCGCGGTAGGCGAGGCGTTGCATACGGACAGGCGCGGAGCGTCTGTCCCGCGTGGCGTTCCGCTCGGTATCGCCCATCGTTAACAATCCTCGCTAATCGTTGCCAAGGAAGGGTCCGTACGGGATGGGATAAAATGGTGTTAAAAAATTTTTTTGTCCCGTACACTTTTTTGGCAATATATGCTCCGGATGGTTCGTCTTATCAACGAAGCCAGACGCACCCAACGCAAACAAGGACTGGATGAACGGGATGGAGTACGCCCGGTTCCGGCCGGGTCAATCAACCGAATTGAGGTGAAGCAGACGGTGAGATACGCTAATCTGCCCAGGAGGCTGCTGGCCGTTACGCTGGCGATCCTTATGCTCACGGGGATCGCGGGCGCGGGCTACGCGGCGGACGCGAGCATCCCTTCCGCGTACAGCCTTGTGCTCACGCGCACCCTGTATCAGGGTCGCACGGGCGCGGATGTACGCGCGGTGCAAACCATACTCAAGGAGCTGGGATATTACACCGGCTCGATCGACGGCATATACGGCAGTAAGACCACAGCCGCCGTCAAGGCGTTCCAGACCCGCAACGGCGTGGCGGCCGACGGGCAGGTAGGGAACGCCACGTTCCAAAGGATGATCTCCCCGACCGCCATAAGGAACGGCGCTAGCTCCGGCTCCGGCGAGTCGGCGCGCTCGTACCTGCGTTATGGCGATACCGGCAGTGCCGTGCTGGAGATGCAGCGCGCGCTGAAGGCGCTGGGATACTACGACGGCCCGCTGTCCGGCAACTTTCTGAACCAGACGCTGACCGCCGTTCGGAACTTCCAAAGCCGCAACGGCCTGACCGTCGACGGCCTTGCCGGGCGCATAACCCTGTCGCTGCTGTACAGCGGCAAAGCCAAGCCTTATTATTACCAACCGACCCAACCTCCCGTAGTGAGGCCTACGCCTACCCCGACCCCCGCCGCGCAGCGCACGCTGAGGCTGGGCATGTCCGGCGACGACGTGGCGGCGGTGCAATCCAGGCTGTATCAACTGGGTTACTATGGATCGCGCGTTAACGGGTATTACGACCAGACGACGCAGAACGCGGTCCGGTCGTTCCAGTCGCGCAACGGCCTGTATGTGGACGGCGTGGTTGGCCCGCAAACCTGGCAGAGGCTGTTCAGCAGCTCGGCCAATCCTAACTATCAGCCGACCAGGACGGCTACGTGGACCCCCGTCACTCCGTCGCCATCGCCCAGACCCACCCCCGCCGCGCAGCGCACATTGCGCTATGGCATGTCCGGCGACGACGTGGCGGCGGTGCAATCCAGGCTGTATCAGTTGGGTTATTACGGCGGATCGACCATCAACGGGTATTTCGATCAGGCGACGCTGGACGCCGTGAAGTGGTTCCAGTCGCGCAATAACCTATACGCGGACGGGGTGGTAGGCCCGCAGTCCTGGCAGCGGATGTTCAGCAGTTCGGCGAATCCTAACGTGTGGCCGATTACGCCCACCGTGCCGCCAGTATACCCGTCCCAACCCCCGACATGGCAGCCTACATGGCAGCCAAGCCAGCAGCCGCCGACAAGCAGGCCAAGCAGGCAGCCGGGGCAGAGACCGGGCGGAAGGCCGGATGGTAGGCCGACGCAAGAACCAACGTCGCCGCCTGTGACGTATGTACCAACGTCGGAGCCTACTACGACCGCTTCGCCGGCTCCTACTTCGACCTCGTCGTCGGCTCCTTCAGAGCCTCCCGCTTTGACAGCGCCTACCGTAACGGTCAACGACTACATTTTGACTATCACCCCTGTTGCGGGTGCGTACAGCTATTACATTGACCTGACTGTCACTGATACGGCGACAGGCGGATACCTAGCCAATAAGGCGATTGCCGTATCTAACACAAGTATCGACCTGCGTTCCATACCAGAAATGGGAGTCTATTCGCCGGGAAAAACGCTCTATTGGAGTGTTGTGGCGAGGGATAGCGATAACGTAGCAGGCCCTCCTAGCACGGGAAGCAAGGCTATGTAACGTACGCTAGTTAACGTCATACGAAAAGGGACTGCCCATCAAAGCAGTCCCTTTGACGCGCCGATCCCACCGCCCGAGCAAAACAAACGCGTCCGAAAAGGATATTGAGGATCAAGCAAGAATCTTATACGATGGCTCCTCAAATTATCCAATCTGAAACAAAGAAAGGTACGCCAATGGAAAAGATAATCCTCAACGTCAAAGGTATGTCGTGCGAACACTGCGTAGCGGCGGTCAAGAATGCCGCGTCCGCCGTGCCCAGCGTAACGGGCGTGGACGTGTCGCTTAAGGCGGGAACCGTAACGCTGGACTACGATCCCGCGCTCACATCGGTGAAAAGGATCAGGGACGCTATCGAGGACGAAGGCTACGA
>JAIRSO010000070.1 GCA_031255415.1 Oscillospiraceae bacterium | reverse complement strand
ACTTGGAGCCCGCGGCCCGGGGGTCCGGGGGTCAGGGGGGGCTCCCGCCCCCCGTGACCCCCTGAGCAGCGTGCCGCGGGACCCATGTGCCGCTCTGATTCTTTTGCCTTCGACCTTTAAGTTATCCAACTCAACCACTCTTACGCCGCTTGCGCGGCTTACGTGGGGTTAACGGGGTTGGGTGGTGCTGTGGTGCTGTTGTTTGCGCACATCTCTGGGCAGTTTACCCGCGCACTTATGGAACGCTGCTGCGAACGCACCCGCTTTCTTATACCCTACCATACCCGCAACTTGCGCCACGGGCAGATCCGTCTCCATCAGTAATCTTTCCGCATGTCTTGCTCTTGTTTCCATTATATACTTATACACAGGCGATCCGAACGCGCTTCTGAAGCTATACTTCAGTTTACTTGGGCTCATGCATGCTAGTCTTGCTAATTTTTCTATTGTCACTACCTCGTTATGTCTACTATCTATAAACGCCTTAACTGCGTCCAAACCTTCCTGATCGCCCATATTCAACCCTCCTTGCTGCCCGAATCGGACAAACCTTACTGGAATCCATTGACATTCACAACCAACTCGGTTAAACTCAACACTGCGGTTAGCAATGACTAACCAGAACATACCACACAGCGGCCGGATTGTCAAGCGCACCATTGCGCCCTTGCCATCCTCCCGCTCACGACGAAAGGAGCCTATCTCATATGAACACTCGCCTCCAACGCAAACCTACCACCTCGACCCTGCTCATTACCCTCGTCATCCTTCTTGCTTCACTACTCGCCCTTCCCGCCTCCGCATCCGCCTCCACCCCCGCCTCCACCGACTCCTGGCTCTCAACCTATTCCAACCCCTTCCTTGGCACTTGGGAATCCTACATCCCTAGCGCCGACGCCTCGCTTACTTTCACATTCAAACCTGACGGTACATTTGACTACATTATGTCTAGCCTCCCCGCTGACGAAGGCGGCACGGGCTCCGGCGGTTACACAGTCACCGATAACGTTATGGTATCCTTCCTTGCTTTCGAAGGCGCCGCTTGCTATACATTCGAAGTCATCGACAACGATACTATCAGCGTCACGGAGATCACCGACGTTATTGACGGCTCCCCCATCCTTGGCGAAACCGCTCCTTTCACCCGCGTTCCTGGCTCCCCGCTCCCCGAATCCGACGCCCCATTCACCCTTGACAACCCTGTTGTCGGCACTTGGGACGCTGACCTCCCCAACGATGAAAACCCTGACGAATACTTCTCTGTTGTAATGGACTACCTCCCATCGGGCACGGGCGTGTTCACCCTCAAACCTGACACTGTATTCCCTGACGCACTCTACTTCGTATCTGACAACTACCTCATCACTTATTCGCCTTGGGAATACGAGTTCGAGATGTTCACATTCACGGTCGTTGACGCTGACACGCTGGACGTTACCGAGGTCCTATCTATCCAGCCTGACGGCTTGGTTGAATACGGAGCCACCGCGCAGTTCATTCGTTCAGCGGAATAGACCGAAGGGAGTCGATCCCCATTAGAGAGCGCTCGTTCAGTCTGGGGCTGGCTGTTGGTTTAGCCATTCTGTCGCTATTCTCTTTGTTTGTCGGCGTGATTGACCTGCGCGGCGGAGCCGCTATTACCGGCGGCTTGCGGCGGATCGACGTTATGCTTATATCGCGCTTACCGCGCCTGCTCGCGGTGCTGTTAACGGGCGTGGGGATGAGTGTCGCGGGGCTTATCATGCAGCAACTTTGCATGAATAAGTTTGTATCGCCTACCACTGGCGCTACACTCTCCTCCGCCCAACTGGGCATATTGATCGCGCTTGTGTTCATGCCCCGTTCTACTCTGTGGAGCCGCGCCGCGTTCGCGTTCGCGGCCGCTCTTGCCGGAACGTGCGCGTTCGTCTGGTTCATCCAGCGGATCAAGTACAAGGACGCGGCTATGACCCCTTTGGTGGGGATGATGTTCGGCAACGTGATCGGCGGCGCGACCAGTTTTCTCGCGTATCGATACGGCATGACGCAAGCCTTGTCATCCTGGCTGTCCGGGCACTTCGCGCTGGTGATCCGCGGACGGTACGAGATTGTTTATCTTGTACTGCCTCTCATCGCGATAGCGTTCGTGTTCGCGAATCATTTCAATATTGTTGGCATGGGCAAGGACTTCTCGCGGAACCTTGGCGTTAACTATAACTTTATCCTGTTCGGAGGACTCGCCATCTCGGCGGCAATCACAGCCAGCGTCGTGGTCGTTGTGGGCAGCGTCCCCTATATCGGATTGATCGTGCCTAACATCGTATCGATGTTCAGAGGCGACAAGATACGCGGCTCCTTGACCGATACCGCGCTGTGCGGCGCGATATTCACACTCGCCTGCGACTTGATAGGACGCGTCGTCATCGCGCCGTATGAACTGCCAGTGGAACTGATCATTGGCATACTGGGCAGCGTGGCGTTCGTCGCTCTGTTGATCCGTAGACTGAAACACGGTCGCAAGCATATCGCGCTAGGCCGATCATCCAGAGTGCGCGCGGCGGCGGGAGGGATTCAATGATGACAGCCGGGAAGACAGCGACTCGATACGACCATCCCACCGCCTCCAAACAGACGCGCGGCATAGATCCCGCTCTCGCGATGCGCGTGCCTTCCAGCGCGTCCAGCGTGCGCAAGATAACCGCGCTGGCGGTATTCTCGCTGATAGCTGCGGGGCTGTACATGCTCGTGTCGATCAATCCAAAATACGCTGCGTTCGCGTTCAGGCTGCGCGCGCCGAAACTGACCGCGATGCTGATCACCGCGTTCGCGATCGGCGGCGCGACGATCGTGTTCCAGACGATCATCAATAACAATATCGTCACGCCGTGTCTGCTGGGCATGAACTCGCTGTATACGATGGTGCATACCATCATCGTGTTTTTCTTTAACACGGCGAGCGTCGCGTTCACGAACCGCAACCTATCGTTCGCTATCGATCTGGTGGTAATGTCCGCCGCTTCGACCGTGATATACGGCTGGCTTTTCAAGAAGACGAATTACAACGTGCTGTATGTTCTATTGGTGGGCACGGTGCTGGCGAACCTGTTCACAAGCGTGCAATCCACATTGACGCGCGTGATGGATCCAAACGAGTACGACGCGCTGCTGACAACGCTGGTAGCCAGTTTCAGCAAGGTCAACGCGGACGTGATAGCGTTTTCGCTGGCGTTAATGGCGGTGGTGATGTTCGCGTTAAGGCGCGAGCTTTCGCTGCTGAACGTAATCACGCTAGGCCGCGAACGCGCGGTCAACCTAGGCGTAGATTACGATAAAACCATACGACGGTTACTGCTGGGCGTTACGATATTCATAACGATAGCGACAGCGTTGGTTGGGCCTATATCGTTCCTAGGGCTTATCATCGCGAACCTGTCGCGCCAACTGTTCAGGACGTACAGGCATTCATACCTGATAGCGGGATCGGCGCTGTTCGGCATGGCCTCGCTGGTGGCGGGGCAACTGATAGTGGAGCATGTGTTCGTGTACAGCGTGCCGGTGAGCGTGTTCGTCACGGTGGGCGGAGGCGCGTACTTCCTGTTCCTGCTAACGCGCGGAAAGGCGGTGTGATAACGATGAGAGCGGACTCGCTGACCAAGAGATACGACGGCAAGACGGTCGTGGACGCGGTGAGTTTTGAGATACCCAAGGGGAAGATCACATCGTTCATCGGGCCGAACGGAGCGGGCAAGTCCACCGTGATGGGGATATTGTCGCGGCTTATCGCAAGGGACGGCGGGGAAGTATCGTTTAAGGGCAAGGACGTAACGGGATGGAAGAGCGGCGAGCTAGCTAAACGCCTGGCGATACTGACTCAAACGAACAACATCCAAATGAAACTGACCGTATGGGAGCTGGTTTCATTCGGGAGATTCCCGTACAGCGGCAGCCGCCTGACGGAACAGGACGCGCGCGCGGTGAACCAGGCGATAGAGTATATGGAACTGGCGGATATGTCGGACAGCTTTATAGACGAGCTGTCCGGAGGCCAGCGCCAGCGCGCGTACATAGCGATGGTAATAGCGCAGGATACGGAGTATGTACTGCTGGACGAGCCGACCAACAATCTGGACGTCTATCACGCGAGCAACATGATGAGGATCATTCGCCGCCTGTGCGACGAGTTAGGGAAGACGGTAATACTCGTGCTGCACGAGATCAACTACGCAGCGTTCTATTCCGACTTCATCTGCGCGTTCGCCGATGGAAAGATAGCCGCGTTCGGCACTGTGAAGGAGGTGATCAACGCCAAAACGCTGTCCAATCTATACGGCGTCGATTTTGAGATACTCGACGTCAACGGTAAACCGCTGTCCATCTACTATTAACAAAAACTGGAGGCTGGCATGAAGAAATTAATCCTTGCGGCGCTGGTATGCGCGCTCGTTCTGTGCTCCGCTTCGGCGATAGCCGAGGCTTCGCCCGAGTCCGTAGTGATCAAGACGCTGAACGGCAGCCGCGAGATCACCGACTTAACCGTGCCGTATAATCCGCAGAGGCTGGCGGTAATGGATCTAGCCGCGCTGGACATGCTGGATACGTTCGGGCTGGGCGAGCTGGTGGTCGGGGTATCCAAAGGATCGTCGATCGACTATCTGCAAGGCTACGTAACGAACGACGATATAGCGAACCTGGGCACGATAAAGGACGCGGATCTGGAAGCTGTGATGGGATGCGAACCCGATCTGATATTCATCGGCGGCAGGCTTAGCTCCCAGTACGATACGTTAAGCGAAATCGCGCCGGTCGTGTATCTGGGCGTGGACGCGCAGGAGGGGCTGGTAGGGTCCGTGCGCAAGAACGCGGAGACGATCGCGTCCATATTCGGCATAGAGGATCAAGTGGACGAGAAGCTGGCCGGGTTCGACGCGCGGATAAAGACGCTGGCGGAACTCTCAAAGGGCAAGACCGCGCTGGTCGGACTGTGCACCGCTGGCAGTTTCAACATACTGGGCAACGATGGACGCTGCTCGATCATCGGGGTTGAGGCGGGGTTTGAGAATCTTGCGGCGGTAGACGTAACGTCAACGCACGGCAACGAGACCTCTTTCGAACTGATCGTCAGCCTGGATCCCGACTACATATTCGTGATGGATCGCGACGCGGCTATCAACGCTGAAGGCGCGAAGCTGGCGCGGGAGATCATGGAGAACGAGCTGGTCATGCAGACCGATGTATATAAGAACGGCAACATCGTTTATCTGGCGACTCCGGCGGTATGGTATACGGCGGAAGGCGGCGTCGCCGCGCTGGACGTGATGCTGGCGGATCTTGAGAGCGCGTTGATCAAGTAACGCTGCAGTCCTCCGGATTGATTTTAACGGGCGCGGGGCTAGCGTTCCGCGCCCGGCCGGAGGCTGAAAGGATAGATTGGCATGGAGAAAAATACGGATAAGAGCATCGTTATAATTGGAGGGTTCGACAGGCTGGCGTGCAGGTATAAGGATATCTGCGCGGAGTGCGGTTTCGCGTCCAAGGTATTCACAAAGCCCAAGGCGAACATGCACTGTCTGATCGGCAATCCCGATCTGATAGTGCTCATAACCAACCCGGTGTCGCACGAGATGACGGATATAGTACGCAGGAAGGCCATGACGGACGGCATCACGCTGATCCAGTCGCATAGAGGCAGCTGCAGCGCGCTGAGGGAGGTATTAAGCCGGGGCGCGTGAGGGGATGCGGCGGTTATGGGATTAAGGGATGGGTATGGTTATAGCGTGGTTATGGGTATCGGTGTGGGCATCGATATGGTTATCGGTATGGGTGTCGGTGTGGTTATCGGCATGGGCGAGTAATCCCGCGTTGAGCGGTATGAACAGGAGGAGGATCGGTTATGGCAAACGTCACGATTGTTTATTGGAGTGGTACGGGCAACACTGAGGCAATGGCTAGGCTGATCATGGAGGGTGCGCAGGGAGCGGGAGCGTCCGTGACGATGTT
This sequence comes from Oscillospiraceae bacterium, assembly GCA_031255415.1. GTDB lineage: Bacteria > Bacillota > Clostridia > Christensenellales > Aristaeellaceae > BNUH01. The sequence continues at coordinate 8,694 of JAIRSO010000070.1, read as the reverse complement.
GAACGTGTCGGAGGCGGACGAGTCCGCGCTGGATGCGGACGTATTAGCGCTAGGATGCCCCGCGATGGGCGCGGAGGTTCTGGAGGAAAGCGAGTTTGAGCCGTACATAGCGTCGATAGAGGGGAAGGTATCGGGAAAGAGGCTGGCGTTGTTCGGCTCGTACGGCTGGGGCGACGGAGAGTGGATGCGCGAATGGTCCAGCCGCATGACCAGCGCCGGTGCGATTCTAGCGGTGGAGAGCCTCATCGTCAACGAATCCCCGGACGGAAGCGGCGAGGAGTCCTGCAAGGCGTTCGGCGCGGCGATCGCGGGTTGATTCAAGAGGGTTGATTCAAGAGGGTTGATTCAAACGGGTTGACTGTCGCGGGTTGATTCAAGCGGGTTGACGCTGGTCGGACGACGAAAGAGGTTTGCGGGAGAGTGCGTCTCGTCCGCAAGCATACGGCACGGAAGAACACGCGCATTACGGCACGGAAGGACAGACTAATGTTTGTCCCTCCATGTTTTTTTAACGGCGCGCGGCGTCATTGAGGTATTGTTGATGTAGGGGATGAGCGGCGTGTTTACCGCGAACAGGCAGGATCTGACTCAAGGTGTAATATGGAGGAAGATACTCGCGTTCTTCTTTCCATTATTTCTGGGCAGCCTGCTGCAGCAACTGTATACGACGGCGGACGCGGTTATTGTAGGCAGGTTCGCCGGTAAGGACGCTCTCGCCTCGATCGACGCGATATACAGCCTCGCTAAGTTCCCGATCATACTGTTCAGGGGATTGTCGGCGGCGGCTGCTATACTCATATCACAATCCTACGGCGCGAAGGATAATGAATCGTTATCGCAGACCGTGCATACGGCGGCGGCGCTGTCGATCGTGGGAGGCGGGGTGTTGTCGGCGATCGGACTGCTGGCGGCAAGACCCGCGATGGGTTGGCTGAACGTGCCGGATGATATACTGGGCGGGACTCTATCGTATGTGAGGATAACGTTCTGCGGCATGCCCGCGACTTTAGCGTATAGTTTGGGATCGGGGATACTGCGCGCGGTGGGCGATACGCGCACCCCGCTGGCGTATATGGCGGTATGCAACATCCTCAACGTTGCGTTGGACGCGTTGTTTGTAGGCGTGTTCCGCTGGGACGTGGCTGGAGCGGCGGCGGCGACGGTCATGTCGCAGTGCGTTAGCGCGGCGCTCATCGTTCGCAGGCTGGCGCGGACGGACGCTCCGTACAGGTTATTTATTAGGAAGATTCATCTCAACAAGGGCGTTGCCGCGAGGATACTGCGCATGGGCGCGCCGATGTCGCTGCAGAACGCGTTGTATCCCGTGTCAAACATGGCTCTGCAGTCCGGCATAAACACGCACGGGGTCGATAGTATCGCGGCGTGGGCGCTGTGCGGCAAGCTGGATCTGCTCGTGTGGGTAGCCGCCGATACTTTCAGCGACGCGATATCCATATTCGCAGCGCAGAACTTCGGCGCGAAGGCTTATGACCGGATCAAGCGCGGCGTGCGCGTCTGCCTGGCCGCGTCCGTGCTGGTGGTCGGAATCTTGAGCGCGATACTCATCGCTTGGTGCGCGCCGCTGGGCGGGATGATCATCTCCGATCGGAACGTCATCGATACATGCGCGTCGATAATGCGCGCGGTCGCGCCGTTCTATGTCGCGTACGCGTTGAGCGAGGGTCTGTCGGGAGCGATTCGCGGCATGGGCGATACGTTCAGGCCGATGCTCGTCACGCTGGCGGGCACTTGCGGTCTGCGCGTCGCGTGGGTGATGTTCCTGCCTCAAGCGCGCGGCTCGCTGCTGGGTCTGCTTGCCGCGTATCCCGCGTCTTGGATCGCGGCTGCCGCCGCCCTCGCCGTGCTCTATTTTATCAAAAAAGCCTCGATCGGACAAACAAACGCCCCGATCGGACAAAATTAACTCGCGTCGGTTGACAAGCCCGCAGGCCTGGCGTAATCTGCATTGGTTTAGTTATCGTCGGCTTGGAGGTGGGTATACCCATGCCTGTCACGATCGCGCTTGCGGGAAACCCTAACAGCGGCAAGACGACCCTCTTCAACGCGCTTACGGGATCGAACCAGTTCGTCGGGAACTGGCCCGGGGTCACGGTCGAGAAGAAGGAGGGGCGGCTTCGCGGGCATAAAGACGCGACGGTAACGGATCTACCCGGCATATACTCGCTGTCGCCATACACGTTGGAAGAGGTTGTCGCGCGGAACTATCTCATCGACGCGCGCCCGGACGCGATACTCAATATCGTTGACGGCACGAACCTGGAGCGCAACCTGTTCCTCACCACTCAGTTAACGGAGATGGGCGTGCCCGTCGTAGTCGCGATAAACATGATGGACGTGGTAAAGAGGAATGGAGACCGAATCAACACCGAACGGTTGTCTAAGGAACTGGGATGCCCGGTGGTGGAGATATCCGCGCTGAAGGGACTAGGCATAGAAGAGGCAGCGAGCGCGGCTGTCGCCGCCGCGTCAGGACCCAACACCGTGCCCGCGCATAGATTCTCCGGCGTGGTCGAGCACGCGCTGGCGCATATAGAGGAGGCCGCGCTGCACGATCTGCCCCAGGAGCGGCAGAGGTTCTTCGCGATAAAACTGTTCGAGCGCGACGCGAAGATCGCAAGCAAACTCAACGTCCCGCCCGAATTGATCAGCCACATCGACGCGGATATACAAAACTGCGAGCGGGAACTGGACGACGACTCCGAGAGCGTCATTACCGCCGAACGCTACGCTTATATCGATTCAATCATTAAGGGATGCCTCAAACTGCGCAGCAGGGGCAAGGCCAGCGTGTCGGACAGGATCGACATGGTCGTGACAAACCGCTGGGCCGCGCTGCCTATATTCGCCCTTATCATGTGGCTGGTGTACTTTGTCTCCGTGACGAGCGTCGGCGCGCTGGCTACCGACTGGGTGAACGACGGACTGTTTGGCGAAGGGTTCGGCCTGTTCGGGGTTTGGATACCGGGCGTGCCCGTCGTCATCGAGCGCGCGCTGGACGCTGCGCGGTGCGCGGACTGGCTGCGCGGGCTGATACTCGACGGGATAGTAGCCGGGGTGGGCGCGGTGCTGGGGTTCGTGCCGCAGATGATGATATTGTTCGCGTTCCTCGCGTTCCTGGAGGCGTGCGGGTATATGGCGCGCATCGCGTTCATAATGGATCGCGTATTCCGCAGGTTTGGCCTGTCCGGCAAGTCGTTCATACCGATACTCATCGGCACCGGGTGCGGCGTGCCCGGCATAATGGCCTCCCGCACGATCGAGAGCGACCGCGACCGCAAGATGACGATCATGACCACCACGTTCATACCTTGCGGCGCGAAACTGCCCATCATCGCGCTGATAGCCGGCGCGGTGTTCGGCGGCGCGGCCTGGGTGTCCCCCAGCGCGTACTTCGTTGGCATGGCGGCGATCATCTGCTCCGGGATCATCCTGAAAAAGACGCGGCTGTTCGCCGGGGACGCGGCTCCTTTCGTGATGGAACTGCCCGCGTACCATATGCCCACCTTGATCAACATCCTGCGCAGTATGTGGGAGCGCGGATGGTCGTTCATCAAGAAGGCCGGCACGATCATACTGCTGGCTACTATATTCGTGTGGTTCGCGTCGTCGTTCGGATGGACGGACGGCTCGTTCGGCATGACGGATATGTCGGACAGCGCGCTGGCTAAGGCCGGAGGGTTCATCGCGCCCATGTTCGCGCCGCTGGGCTGGGGCGACTGGAAGCCGGCGGTCGCGGCTCTGACCGGACTCATCGCGAAGGAAAACGTGGTCGGCACGTTCGGCGTGCTGTACAATTACGCCGAGGTCGCCGAGGACGGCGCGGAGATATGGAGCCATCTCGCCGCTAGCTTCACGGCGCTGTCCGCGTATTCGTTCCTTGTGTTCAACCTGCTCTGCGCGCCGTGTTTCGCCGCGATGGGAGCGATTAGGCGCGAGATGAACAACGCGCGCTGGTTCTGGATTGCGATAGGGTATCAATGCTGTTTCGCGTATGTCGTTTCAATGGAGATATACCAGCTGGGCACGCTGGCTGGCGGGCGGTTCGGGATCGGTACTGCCGCCGCCTTCATTATACTAGCCGGGTTCCTGTATATGCTGTTCAGGCGCGGGCACGACGGACGCGCGCGCCGCGCTTCGTTTCGCGGTTGACCGCGAGTAGATTGACCGCGAGTAGATTCACGGCGAGTGGGTTCCCCGCGCGTCAATTCGCCATTTGTTGATTTACAGCGCGTCAATTCGCCACCCCTTGACTCACCGCGCGCGAAAATTGTCGCTAGTTTATTTTGCCGCGCCGCTTTACAAAATAGCGGCGTATATGTATAATCATTGTATACTACGACCAATATTCAAGGAGGAAGCAGAATGAGTCTTACCAGGCGAATCCTCGCCGCCGCTATCGCTGTGGTTATGCTTTGTTCGCTGGGCGCGGCTGCGTCCGCTGAAACGGCAAAACCCGAGACGATCACATTCTTCATCGATACCGTATTTGGTTCGATGATGCTGGATTCAACGTTCCAGCCCGTGGTCGACGCGTTCAAGGAAGCGACGGGGATCACAATCAAGTTTATCAAGCCGGATCATTCGGTGTACTATGACCAGCTGAATCTGGCGTTCGCGTCGGGAGATATCCCCGACCTGATGGAGATCGGCAGCACGAATTACCCCACGTACGCCGCGAACGGCGCGCTGTGGGATATGACCGAGACCTGGGAAAACAGCGCGCTTCGCGCCAGCGGCGTAGTCACGGACGAAAACTACGTCAACGCGCTGAAGATCGACGGCAAGCTGTACGGCTTCCCTCTGGCTATGGGCAACGGCACGATCACCTACGTCCGCCAGGACTGGCTGGACAAACTGGGGCTGGCGGTTCCGTCGGACTATGACGGGTTCGTCGAGATGCTGCGCGCGTTCACCGAGGACGACCCGGACGGCAACGGAATCGCCGATACTTTCGGTATCACCGCGCCCGGACTCATCAACGGCGAAACCCCATACGACATCTACCTGCGCGAGTTCTACCAGGACGCGAAGCCCGACGTTTACCAGAAGGAAGACGGGCTGTGGGTGGACGGCATGCAGGAACCGCAGATGATCGAGGCGCTGTACCGTCTGCGCGACGTGTATCAGAAAGGGTACATGGACGTTGAGGTCATCACGAACAACACCTCCGCCGCGCGAGAGAAATTCTACGCCGGGCAGACGGGCACGTTCAACTATTGGGCGGGCAACTGGAACGTCACGATCGAGAACAACACGACCAAGAACTTCCCGGACGCGGTCGTGAAGCCTATCCCGCCGGTGGGCGGCATATACATCGAGCGTCCGCCGCTGGCGCTGGCAATCTCCAACGCGTGCGAGCATCCGCAGGCCGTGTTCGAGTACCTGCTCAGCTACGCCTACGACGGCGCTGAAGGCCAGACCCTGTTCACGCGCGGCGTGGAGGGGATCAACTACGTCAAGGAAGGCGACGCGTACAAGCAGCTTCCCGATCCCGAGAACACCGAGAAGCTCTTTGAGAAGGTCATCGCGTCCCCGGATCTGGTATACACCAGCTGGATCGACCCGATCAAACTGGACGACCGTCTGCTCTCCAGCAAGGCGATGTTCATGGAAAACCGCAGGTTTGATCCCGTTCCGCCAGCCAGCCAGGTCTGGATCGAGAACATCTCAGAAGTGATACCGATCCGTAAGGAAGCTATCGCGCTGGCCGTTACCGACGAGAACGTCACGCCGGAACAGGCTATCGCCGACTATGTCAGCCAGACCCAGCCGTTCATCGACGCTATTCTGGCCGAACGGAACGCGGACTAACCCTATCAAGCCCTTCTCCGCCATCGGCGGCGGAGAAGGGTTTCCATCCATTATTCTCGCGACAGGAGGCCGCTATGACGACCGCGCAGCCGGCGAAACGCACCGTCTACCGCGCAGCGAAGCTGTGGAAATTCAGGTACCATTACCTAATGTTCCTGCCGGTTTTCGCGGCGACGTTCCTGTTCTTCTACCTGCCTATGGGCGGGATCCGATTCGCGTTCTTCAGATACACGCCGTTCCAGCCGCCGTCGTGGGTGGGCTGGGCTAACTTCGAGAAACTGCTGTTCCAGCGTCCCGCGTTCTGGACGGCGTTCAACAACACGCTCGTGCTCAGCCTGACCAACCTCGCGCTAAGCATGATCTGCTCCGTGGTTCTCTCGCTCTTGATCAACGAGATCAAGAGCCGCTTCCTCAAACGCGCGATGCAGACGATCGTCTATCTGCCGCACTTCCTGTCATGGGTGGTTGTGGCCTCCGTATTCTACATTATACTCTCGCCCGGCAACAACCCCGCCACCAGTGGGCTGGTCAACGCGTTTCTGATGCGGTTCGGGTTGGTCGGCAAGCCGATATTCTTCCTGGCCGATTCCAAATGGTGGACTCCCGTATACCTGTTCATCAACCGATGGAAGGAAACGGGCTGGGGCACCGTCATATTCCTCGCGACGCTCACATCCATCTCCCCCGATCTGTATGAGGCCGCGCAGATCGATGGCGCGGGACGCTGGCGGCAATGCCTGAACGTGACGATCCCGGCGATGATGAACACATTCGTCGTCGTTCTTATATTGAATCTTTCCAAGGTGATGAACCTGTTCGAGTCCGTGCTGGTGCTGCAGAACGATCGGGTGTTACGCGCGACGGAGGTGCTGCAGACGTATGTATATCATCAAGGCATAGTCGCGCAGAGCGCGGAGTATGGGTATCCCACGGCGGTCGGGCTGTTCCGGTCGGTAGTGGCTTGCGCGTTGGTGGTCATATGCAACACGGTGAGCAAGAAGGTTAATGGACGCGGAATTATCTAGGGTTATAAACAACGCGGCCGGGCGGTTGAAGTCCGGCTTGAGATGGTTAGAGGTAGTTACATGAAGGAACGATTCAGTTTCGCTCCGGAATACAGGTCGCGCACGCTGTTCAACATCGCCAACGCGCTCTTTTTTGTCGCCGTGACTACGGCGATGATAGTGCCGCTATGGAAGGTGTTGGTGGATTCGTTCAACAATCAAACGTCTTATGGGTTGGCGCTGTTCCCAGCGAAGCCGTCCATCGACGCGTACAAGATGATATTCACGCAATCCTCGCTGTTGAGGCCGTTCTTGGTGTCGGTTTATACGACGCTGGCGGGGACGGCGGTTGGGTTGTTCCTATGCACGACGGGCGCGTTCGTGTTAAAGGAGAGGGAGCTGCCAGGGCGCAAGGCGATGAGTTTCTTCCTGCTGTTCACGATGATATTCGAGGGCGGGATGGTGCCGTCGTTCCTAGTGATGAAGGATCTGAGGCTGTTGAACACGTATTGGGCTGTGATACTGCCGATGGCAATGAACGTCTACAATTTGATATTGATGAGGAACTTTTTCGAGAATATTCCAGATAGCTTGTATGAGAGCGCCGCGCTGGATGGATGCACGCCCATCATGACGTTTTTGAGGATCGTGCTGCCGCTGTCGAAGGCGGCGTTAGCGTCGGTAGGGTTGTTCTACGGGGTGGCGATGTGGAGCAATTACACGCAGTTTGCTATTTATATAAGCGATGCGACTAAGCATAATTTCCAGATGCGGTTGAGGACGCTGATATTGGATGAGAACGCGCTAGCGGCGGCGAGTTCGCTAGGCGTGTCAAGCAAGAGCGTGCAGAACGCGGCGATTATAGTAGCGATACTGCCGTTCGCGTTTTTGTATCCGTTCCTACAGAAATATTTTGTGACGGGAGTTAACATGGGCGCGGTTAAGGAGTAGATGGGTTTAAAGAGTAACAGGCATGTTCGACGGCGCATACAATATAATGCGCGGCGGCATGCCCGCTTTGCGTATGGGGATGAACAAACAAATGATGGGTATAAAGGTTGGATATTTTTTAACACATGCATCAATTCTTATAAGTATTGAAAAGGGTGTGAAATATAGATGGCTATCCTGCGTGACGCAAAGTATTGTCATGACTTCATCATAAACAATAACGCGGATCAGGATCCAAAACTATCGTTCGGTTGGTACCAGATTGTAGATCAATTGAATGCGTTCTTTAACGGGGATCCTAATGTGAAAGTCATTCAGCCTACGGGCGATGACTACGCGGTAACGATACAAGCAGTGAATCCATGTATAGCGGGCGCGTTGGCAACGGTGCTGAAGTTAACGTATGATTTTGGGAATATAACCGGAACCGTGCACATCGTGTCGGGCGGGCTGGAGTATGGGCCGCAGCCCACCGCTAACTTGACAGAGTTACTGCAATGGTCGCAAGTAGCGTTCTACGGGTGTCCGAGGGTGAAGAAGTGCCAGATCCAAGAGCCGCCTCCAGGGTTCGAGGGCGAGAACGTGGTGATTATCGTCGAGAAAACCGTTATTCAGTATTATAACGATGACTTGAGCGATATCTTCGGGAACGCCAATAAGACCACCCAGGATGTGCTGACGGGGTTGCTAAGCCCTGCGTTCACGGATAACTCGTCGTTGCGAGTGGCAACGGAATTGAACCGCGACACGAGCTGGGATTCCATCGGCGGCGGACCGATTCCCCTGCATCGGTAAGCATAGCGGGCGGCTGATCGCCGCCCGTACATACCACCACGTAGGCAAAAGAATTAGAGCGGCACATGGGTCCAGCGGCACGCTGGTCAGGGGGTCAAGGGGGGCTGAAGCC
>JAIRSO010000020.1 GCA_031255415.1 Oscillospiraceae bacterium | reverse complement strand
CAAGAAGTTTAAGAACGACACCGAGACGCAGGTCTTCTCGGGCGCGATTCCCGAGGGCTGGATGGCGCTGGATATCGGGCCGGAGAGCCGCAAGCAGTTCGCCGCGGAGGTCGCCAAGGCAAAGACCGTGAGTTGGAACGGCCCGATAGGCGTGTTCGAGATGCCCACATTCGCCGAGGGTACCAAGGCCATCGCGCAGGCGCTGGCCGATAATCCCGACTGCATCTCGATCATCGGCGGCGGCGACAGCGCGGCGGCGGTCGAGCAGATGGGATATGGCGATAAGGTCACCCACATCTCCACCGGCGGCGGCGCGTCGCTGGAGTTTCTGGAGGGTATAGAGCTGCCCGGCGTAGCCGCTCTGACGAACCGGGACGCGGGGGAGTAATCCAGTGCGTATAAAGTTTATAGCCGGGAACTGGAAGATGAACCGCACGCCCGCCGAGGCGGCTGCGTTGATCGACGCGATCCTGCCGCTTATCAAGGACGCGCAGTGCGACGCCGCGATGTGCGTACCGGCGGTGGATCTGCACGCGGCGCGCGAACGCTTGCGCTCGAGCAAGGTGATGCTGGGCGCGCAGAATATGCACTGGGCGGATCAAGGCGCGTACACGGGCGAGTTATCCGCGGCAATGATCAAGGAGGCTGGCGCGAGTTGCGTCATACTGGGGCACAGCGAGCGCCGCCAGTATTTTGCCGAGACGGACGAGACCGTTAGCAAAAAGACCAAGGCGGCGTTAGCCTGGGGATTGCTGCCTATCGTTTGCGTAGGCGAGTCGAGGGAGGAGCGGCTTAGCGGGCAGACCGCGCCGGTAGTTACCCGCCAGACGCGCGCCGCGCTCGACGGGCTCTCGTCCGGGCAGGTATCCGGCTTAGTGATCGCTTATGAGCCGGTATGGGCGATTGGCACCGGGTTAGTCGCGACCGACGAGCAAGCGAACGAAACCATCGGGGTTATTCGAGGAGTGATAAGGGATATGTTTAGCGGCGCGGCTGATTCGACGCGGATCCTTTATGGAGGCAGTATGAACGCGTCGAACGCGGCTGGGCTGTTGTCTCAACCCGAGATAGACGGCGGGTTGATCGGCGGCGCGAGTCTCAAGGCCGCCGACTTTGCGGCTATCGTCAACGCGGCTGGGGTTTCGCGGGGGTGAGATATATCCCTCTGTCGGAGAACGCGAAAGAACGGCTCCTCTGTCGCTAATCGGGATAGAGTATCCCTTCTTTCGCTAATCGAGATAGAGCACCCATTCTTTCGCTAATCGGGATAGAGTACCCCTTCTTTCGCTAATTGGGATAGAGTACCCATTCTTTCGCTAATCGCCAACGAACGCCCCCTCTGTCGCTCCGCGACAGAGGGGGCGTTCTCCAGCGGAGTGAGCCATCCTCATCCTATCAGCCCACCCCGTTCCGATCTTACTGCTGGCTGGTCTGAACGTCCAGTATCTTTACTTCAACGTCAACGGTCAGCGTCTCGCCTTCCGGGATCGGATCGCCCAGCTTAAGCCCGCTCAGGTTCGGGATGCGGTATATCTCAAGGGATACGGTCTCCCCTACCTTGTGCGATTGAACCGCCGCCATCAACTCGTTGGTCGTGCGCACGCGATCCCCGTCGGCCTTTATTATAATGTCGTAAGGTTTCATCCCGGCGGCCTCCGCGGGTGAATCAGCCTCCACCGCCAGCACCACGATACCCTTGGGCAGCGACGACTCCGTAGCCTCGTCCGTATCGCTATCGGTGTCGGTTATCGTCACGCCTATGCGCGGACGGATCACTTGCTGATACTGGATCAAGTCCGGCACAACCGTCTTGACCGTGTTGACCGGAATGGCGTAGCCGATGCCCTCTATCGATGCTCCCGATCCAAACATCCTGCTCGATGAAAGCTTGATGGACGGTATGCCGATCAGCTCGCCCCTCGTGTTGAACATCGCGCCGCCGCTGTTGCCGTTGTTGACAGCCGCGTCAGTCTGGATCATGTTGGTGGAGGTGTTCGCGCCGGGTATGGACACCTCGCGGTTCAGGCCGCTTACCACGCCGACGGTCAGGGTGCTGGTAAGGCTTTCGTCAAGCGGCGTGCCTATGACCATCACCCACTCGCCCACCTCGACCTCGTCCGAATCGCCCAGCGGCACGGCGGGCAGCGTCAGGTTCGCGTCGCTTACCTTGAGCACCGCCAGATCGGTCGTCGCGTCGGAGGCGACCAACTCCGCCGGGTACTCCTCGCCCTGCGCGGTGATCGAGTAACTCGCCGCGCCCTCGACCACATGATTATTTGTTAATACATAGCGTATATTCCCGTCAACCCGCACTATCACGCCCGAGCCCATCAGGTGCGACTGCGCGCTTTGATACACCCGCCCGCGCTGGAACGACGCGCGCTGAACCACGTTCACGCTTACCACCGACGGACTAACCTGCCTGTACACGGCCTGGAACGGACTCTCCACCCCCGGCAGCGCGGACAGCGGCGCAGTCGACTCCGCGACCGCGGCGCTCTGCCTCGCGCCCAGCATGTACCCCGAAACCAGCATCGCGACCACCGCGCACAGCGCGGCGACAGCCGTCCATACCGAACGCCCCTTGATGTTCACGCCCTTCATAGTTGAATCCTCCTTGCGTTGTCTAGAGCTTTTTTTGTTCTGATTCTATAGGGAAGGATCGTATCCTTGCCTTTCAAGGAGGAGTATACCAGGCGCGTTTTGCGAACCTATGAACATGATGTAAAGGTTTCAACGCTGGATAACGCCGCGTCGAGTCAGCGTCTGCGAAGCCCGGCGGTGTCGGTTACCGGTATCGAGAACTGGATCGCGTTGGCTTCCGGCGCGTTCTCCATGATCGCCTTCATGACCTTGACGCGCTTGTCCGCGCCGGTCAGTATCCAGATGATCTCCTTCTCGTTCTGGAGCTGGACCTTGCCGAACGAATCGGTCTTAGAGTCGCGCGTGCCCCCGGCGTGGATGGTCGTGCCGCCCGTAGCGCCCGCGCCGCGCGCCGCCTCCATCACCAGCCCCACATAACCCTTGTTGGCGATGACTATTATCAGTTCATACAGGATGCGGTTTTCGGCCGCCTGCGGATGCGCCTGCGTATCCGTTTGGATATCCATGGCATGATCGACCTCCGTTGGCGTTGTGTTATCCGCGCAGCCGCCGAACTGCGCGTGAAGCGCGCGCAGCGCGGTCAGCGAGTGCATCGGGATCGTGAACGCGATAGCCCCGGGTTGATCCATCCGAAGCGCGATGTCCAGCTCGCGCGTGAACAAGCGCGCCCTATCCCTAGGCAGTACGCTCATCAGTATAACCTTTTCCGTCTCGCCGATACCCAGGATGCTGAGTATCTCGCGGCTGGCCGTGCCCTGCCCCATGAACACCAGCCCGATAGGAGCCTGCTCCTTCTGGTAAAACGCGGTGAAGCGATCCCGGTCGGTGCGGCGGGCGATAGTGAACAGCACAGAAAAACTACTCATACAGTCCTTACTCTATTCGCACGGACTCATCCGCGTCCGCCGAATGATCGTTTATCGCAAACCCCGGCGCGGGATCATCGCGCGGGAGCCGCGGCTCGTCCGGCTCGTCCAATTCAATCTCCTCCAGCCCGGCCTCGTCCAACCGGCTCGCGGCCTCCGGTTCGTCCATCGCGTCCAATTCCTCGTACAGGTGCGGCGCGTCCATGGCCTCCAGAACCGCCTGCGGCAGATCCAGCTCGAGTATGCCCTCCTCGCCCGGGAATTCGGCTGTCCGCTCCATCGCCTCCGGCTCCGCCGAACGCTGGCGCAGGTTGTAATAGATACCTATCGCCTGAATCGTGATCAGCGGGGTCATAGCGACCAGCGCGACCAGCCCGAACGCGTCCGAACTGATATCCCCGCCCACCGACGCGCACGCGCCGATCGCGAAGGGCAACAGGAACGTAGCGGTCATAGGCCCGGACGCGACGCCGCCGGAGTCGAACGCTATCGCCGTGAATATCTTCGGCGAGAACCATGTCATAGCCAGCGCGATCGCGTAGCCCGGTACGATTATCCAATATAATGACAGCCCCGTCAATACCCTTACCATCGAAAGCGCGACCGATACGCCAACGCCAACGCCCAGCCCTATCTGGATCGTCGATCCGCTTATCGCGCCGTCGGTCATCTCCTCCACCTGATGGTTGAGCGCGTGAACAGCCGGCTCCGTCGCGACGATGAAGTATCCGATCAACAGCCCCAGCGGTATCAATATCCATCTGTAGCTGGTTTTAGCCAACTCGCCGCCCAGGTACGTGCCCGCCGGCATGAACCCGACGTTCACGCCCGTTAGGAATATGACCAGCCCCACATACGTATACAGCACGCCCACGCCCGTTCGAACCAGATCGTGCTTCTCAGCCTTGCGGATGAATATCAACTGGAACAGCGCGTATACCCCGACCAACGGGAACAGCGACAGGAACACTTCCCGGAAATATTCCGCGCCGCCTATCAGGAACTCGGAGAACAGCGAGACCGAATCGCCGATGCGCGGCAGAACCACGCGCTCGTATTCGCTGGTCTGCGGATTGATCAGCAGCCCCATCAACAGCATGACCAGTATCGGCCCGACGGAGCACAGCGCGACCATGCCGAACGAATCGCTGGCCGACTCGCCATCGGAGCGCACGGACGCTACGCCCGCGCCCATCGCCAGCATGAACGGCACCGTTATCGCGCCCGTGGTCACGCCGCCGGAGTCGAACGCCGCGGCAATGAATTCCTTGGGCACGAAGAACGACAGAGGTATGATGACCGCGTAGGAGATCAGCAGCAGCATCCTCAGCGAGACGCGGTAGACCATGCGCCACATCGCTATAGCCATGAACACGCTAACCCCCAGCGCCACCGCGATGATGATCGTCCAGTTGGACAGCGCCTGGAATTTCTCGGCTAGAACGGTGAGGTCCGGCTCCGCTATCGTAACGATGAACCCCACTATGAACGCGACCGATAACAGCAGCGGCAGGCTGCGCCGCTTGGTGATATGCGCGCCGACCCTCTCGCCCATCAGCGACATAGCCATGTCCGCGCCCAGCGTGAACAGCCCCAGCCCCACGATGAGCAGCGCCGCGCCGACCAGGAACAGCAGCATAGCGTCCAGCCGCAGCGGCACTACAAAGAAACACAGCGCGCAGACCACGGCAGTGATCGGCAGCACGGAGCGCAGTGATTCTTGGATCTTCTGTCTAAGCGCTTCGCTCATTTACACCCGCCGGGAACCTTACGCGTTGAAACGATAAGCGCCCCCGCTCCCCCACTCGTTATGCTCGGTGATCGTCATAAACACATCGCTTGTCGGAACGCCGGCCACTTCCGCCGCCGCGCCCATGAACGCGTCCGCGAACGCCCGTTTTTCCGAATCCGGCGCGGATGTATACACATGCATATCGATAAACGCGCAGGGTTTCTCATACCCGCCGAACGTCATATACTGGCTGTCCTCGATCTTTACCATCAGATGCTGTTCGGATTTGCCGCTGATGAGGCTGATCAATCGTCCGGCTTCGGCTGCGAGGCATTTTTTATCGCTGACGGACAGCGTTCTAGAGGTTGACACGCAGATAAACGGCATAAGATAACCGCCTTTCACAATTATTATCATTTAACCTATAGGCGGGAAACTGGCTCCCTTGCCCCTCTAGGGGGAGGCCGCGCGGCTCGGCGGAGGGAAACGGCGCGCATCGTTACACCCCTCCTAATTCTACTATTCGACGCGTCGGCTGAAAATCCTTCCGCCCGTCATAACAAATCCGTCTTTTATTTCATTTCGGTTCGCTCATCGCTCATCAATCGAACAAACCGCCGCATACTCTCGCATTGGACAATCGGACGGGAGGGTTACCTATGAAGAAGCAATCATTATTGTCCCAGACCGCAGTGCTGACCGCGACAAACGGAGTCGTCCGCGCGATAGGGTTCGGCATGCGGATATGGATGTCGCGCACGCTGGGCGCGGAGGCAATAGGGATCATGGAGCTTGCAAGCTCCGCACATATGCTGTGGTTGGCGCCCGTGACCAGCGGTCTGCCTATGGCGGTATCAAGGTACACGGCGCAGGCTGTCGCGGCTGGGGATGAACTGAGGGCAAGCCAGACATTGATGGCGGGCAAGCGTCTGGCAAGGGTGATAGCCTGGCCGATGATGCTGGCGATGCTGATACTGACCCCATGGATATCGAGGATACTGGGCGATACCCGGACGCTGCCCACGCTGTTGATGTACCTGCCGTGCCTGCCGATACTGGCGGCGTCCGCCGTGTATAATGGTTATTGTTATGGAAAGGGGAACACGGCTGTGCCCGCCGTGACGGAGTTTGTCGAACAGGCGGTGCGGTTCGGGATATGTTTCGCGGTGCTGACGATACTGCCCGCTATGCGCGCGGCGTACTCCGCCGCCGTGCCCGCGCTGGGGGTGGCGATAGGCGAGGGTATCGGGCTGATCATCGCGCTGGCGATGCTCCGCCCGTCGCAGCCTAGGCGCGAGGTTAAACTGCCGCCCGGGCTGATGAAGAAGCTATGGAGGCTGGCGTTTCCGATGACCTGCATGCGCCTTAGCAACACGCTGATGAGAACGGTCAACGCCGCGCTGATCCCGATGAGGCTGCGCGCGTCCGGGTTGTCCGCCGCGGAGGCCACGGCAAGGCTGGGCATGTATCACGGTATGGCGATGTCGCTGGTGATGCTGCCGGCGGTGTTTACGGGCGCGCTCGCGATGGTCTCCGCGCCGGCTATCACCGCGAGGGAGAACGATCCGGAGGCGATGAAGCGATTATTAAAGAGGGTGATGATCCCGGCGGCGGCTGTATCGTTCGCGTCGATGTGCGCGCTGTGGATAGGCGCGCCGTTCTGCGCCAGGGTTCTGTATAAACAAGCGGAATTGGAGCCTCTGCTAAAGACGCTTAGCCCCTGCGTACTGCTGCTGGGTATCCAGCAGGTGATAAGCGGGCTTATGGCGGGGCTGGGACAGCAGAGGCGCGCGCTGTACGCGTCGCTGTCGGGGAGTCTGCTGACGGTGGGGCTTAATTACGCGCTGGCGGCCTCTCCGCAGTTGCGGCTCACCGGAGTCGCGATAGCCACGACTGCGGGATTATTGCTGACGCTGATGATGAACGCGAGGGCGTTATCGCTGGCGGTGACTCGCGTCGAACTGCGTTTTCAGGCGCAAAGGGCATGATCGCGGCGTATCAAAGCCCGCCAGGCCGCTCGGCGTTCTAAGCCGGTTGATTATAAAACAGGATTAGCGCAAAAGCACCCCATCCCCCCCGCTACATACCTTAGTTAAGAGAAATAAGGCCGGCGGGGGATCCATCCCCGGCAAACGATTCGGCGCGGGGCTGTTCCCCGCGCCCGGGAGGCGTGGACATGGGCGTGCGTCGAGACATACGTACAGCGGCTGAATTAGCGAAAATCGGCCTTGACCCGGAGTATCCGTCCGACGGCGTATACACCCTAAGGAGCGATATACAGATCGCCGATCCATGGCGGTCTTTGCCGCGCGCGGAGGGGATAGAGCTTTACGGAGAGGGCTACTGGATTGGCCCGCTGTCCGCGCCGCTGTTCGACTCGCTGTGCCGCGCGGTGATCCAGCACGTGCGCCTGGAGCTAGCCATAGACGCGCGAGGCGAACGGGACGTCGCGCAGTCCCCGGACGATCTTCGCGCGGGCGGGCTGGCGAGGCTGGGAGAGCGCGTCGATATGGACGCGTGCGAGGCGTATGGTTCCGTCACGGGGATCGCGCGGGTCGGGGGATTCTTCGGCGAGTTGATCGACTCGGATATATGGGGACTGCATAACTACGCGAACGTATCCGCGATATCCGGCTTAGCCGGGGGAGTCGCGGGGACGGGTCGCGGCAATCGTTATAAAGACTGCTGGAACCATGGACGCATAGCCGCGCTGGGCGCTCTGGCCGGCTCGCCGCGAGGCATAGCCGGAGGGATCATAGGCCAGGAAACCCCCGCGACGCGCTCCGGCGGCGAGGACACGCGCGAACCGTTCATAGAGTTCTGTACAAACAGGGGATCCATCGAGTCATACGCGGACGCGGGCGGGATAGTCGGGCGCGTAGCCGCGCGCGAGGGCGAGCCTAACGCGCCTTTTACTATGCTATGGTGCGGCAACTTCGGCGAGATCGCCAGCGGGGGTGCAGGCCAGCGCGCAGCGGACGGCAACGCGCGCTTCGGCGGGATAGTCGGGCACGCGATGAGGCCATGCTACATATCGGAGTGTTATAATCAAAACAAGGTATGCGGCGGCGCGTATATCGGCGGGATAGTGGGGCTGGGCGAGGGAGACGCGGACTCCGCGCTGGACGGCGCGATCGAATACTGCGTCAACTACGACCTGATATGCCTAACCGACGACACGCCCGCCGGGATGCGCTCCTCGCGCGAGGGCTGCGCCGGGGGTATCGCGGGAGCCGCCGCGTCGTTCGGCGGGTTCTTCCAGTGCACTAACAAGATGACCATCTGCTCGGACTGCCCGTATACGGGCGGCTTGGTCGGGCGGCTGACGGACGGCGAGATGCGCGGCTGCGTCAACGAGGGGTTCGTCCACTGCATGGCGGCGGAGGTGGGCGGCATAGTCGGCGGCGCGATGGATACATCGGACGAGGAGCCGCTGTGCGCGCTGGTCGCGTGCGAGAACCACGGCGACGTGGAGGGCGGCGCGCAGGCCGCGGGAGGGATAGCCGGGCGGCTGCTCGACGGGGTGAGGGTGGAGCAGTGCGTCAACTGGGGCTGCGTGAGATCGGCGATGGGCGCGTTCGTCGGAGGGATCGCGGGTTTCGCGGGTCGCTCCGACGCGAACCGATCGTCCCGCGCGAACAGCATCAAGAACGCGCTGTCCGCCGCAACGCACGTTCAGGGCGCGTATGGCGTGCACAGGGTGCTGGGCGGCGAGGACTCGCCGGGCGAGACCGGGATCTCCGCGCAGGCGGACAGGGGCACGCTGCTTACCGGGGACAACACCGCGCTGGGCGGGATGAGGTATCAGGAACAGCCCGTTCAGCCGGACGATAATCAATTGGGTATAACGTTCATGCAGGGCGAATCGATATCGTCCGCCGCGACTGCCGCCGAGCGCATACGCGGCATGCGCGGCGAGACGGCGAACCAGGGCGGCCAGGCCGAAGGGAGGGAATAGCATGCAGTATGGTTGTTCACCCGAAGTAATGGATCCGCGCTGTAACTGCGGAACCGGGAACTGCGGCAGGTGCGGCGGATGCAACAGGGGCGCGAGGGGGATTTATCCGCTGTACGGAGACTCGAGGTATGGCGGATGCACCGATCTGCCCGCCGACTGCGACTGCAGATTCAGGGGCGACGGCCCGCCGCCTGATTATCTATGCCACGATCCGATCCAGTTCGAGGACGTTGCCGACGGCGCGGCGGTCGGCTGGTATGGATCGAATTGCAATACCGAACAGAGCGACGGCGGCGCGGGACAGTCATGCAAGCGCCAATGCCAATTCCACGACCGCCCGCCCGAATACTGCGACGTATTGGAAGAGAAACGCAGGTTAAGGTTCGAGGACATAGCCGACGGCACGCCCACCGGCCACTTGTTCCCGCCGTGCGCGAACGGGCATAACGGGGATCTGTCGTGCGTCAAGCAGTGCAATCAGGAATGGCTTGACGAGTTGGAAGCGGCTCAGCCTTACTTGTGCCCGCCAAAGAGAAGGTTTGAGGAGGCTCCAGACGGGTATCTGTTAAGGATGGATATGTGCAAAGGCGCGCCGCTGTTTGTAACGGGATGGTGCCGCAAGACGAAACAGCGCCGCCCCGGATGGAATCTGTGCGGAGGGCAGCATCTGTATACCAAGGTGTGCATGAGGTTCAATCTATGCGGCGGGCTTAGGATGAGCTACTAATATGGTTATATGGTTGGATCGTTATCGAGACGGATGCTTAACAAGGCGGGTCGTTGTCGATAAGGATCGCTATCAAGACGGTTTTTCATCATGATAAATAATCAACAAGACGATCCGCCAACAGGATATTTCACAAACATGATTGACTAATAATTAATTAGACTAGTAATTAACAATCATACATAAACAGACTCCCTTGCCAGTGTCAGGCAATGGGAGTCTGTCGCCGCGACGCTTCAGCGTCCTTCCGCCAGCTCATTCCTGCTTTGGCGCAGTATGTCGGCGATCTCTATCGCTTTATCCTCGACGCGCTTGAGCAGATCCTCGCAATGATCCAGGTTCATCAGATACACGCGCTGAGCGTCGCCTTGAGCCTTCTGTATCAACTCGTTGGCTTGCATCTCCGCGCGCTTGAGTATCGCCGTTTGATTCGTGCGCTCCTCCGCCTTGCGTTCAGCCGCCTCTAGGGTGCGGTTCGCCTGTTCCGCCGCTCTGGATTCGCGCTCCTTCGCGCGCGACTCCGCGTCGGATACCAACTGATCGGCCTTATCCTGCGCCACTTGAAGCATCATCCTGGCCTGGCTATCAGCGTCGGCTACCTTGCTGTCGGCCTGCATCTGCGCGTTCTGAATGATCCTGTGTTCCTGCCGCACCAGATTCAGCGCGTCCCTAAGCTCCACCGGCATAGCGTCCCTAATCGCCGACACTATCTCTATCGCGGCGTCCCTATCGATCATATACGACGTGGCGAACGGCACCTTGCGGCAGTTCTCCAGCATCCCCTCCAGCTCGTTGAGCAGGTTATAGACCTCGGTTTCCATTTAATTATCTCCCCCCGCCGTTCCTCGCATATCACTTATGAAACGTTTCAACAACATAACCGATCCGTCCGGCACGATCAACTCCAGCGGCCCGTCGAACGCCGCAAGCTGCCGCGCCACGCTGCTTGACCAGTGCGCCAGCGACGGCTCCGCCGCGAGAAAGACCGTCTCCACCGCATCGCCCCCGCCGCGATAGCTTGACAACTCTCTATTCGCGTCCGCCATAACCGACTCGTACTCGAAGTCCAGCGCGGAGCGAAGCCCTCTAACTATCGCCTTCGCGCCGTACTTCCTCGCGCAATCGACCGCCAGCCCCTCGAACTGCGTCACCTTGACCCCCGGAATCCCGTCCAGCGCCGCCCTCGCCAGCGCCTCGCGCCGATCCCAATCAAGCCAGCCCCGTTTATCCGGATTGCGCAGTATCGCGACTACCACCTCGTCGAACAGCCTCGACGCGCGGCGGATGGTATCCGCGTGACCGCGCGTGATCGGATCGTAACTGCCGGGAACCAGGCATACGTTCATAACCGTTACCCCTCGCGGCTGACCGAGCCGCCCGAGTCAAGCCCGCCGTCAAGAACCTCGTAGAAACTCAACGCCGTAACGCCATAGACGCGCGTTTTGATAAACGCCAGCCCATCCGGCGCGTCAATCGCTGCGCCCCGCCCGTGCTCCAGCGCGATCCACGCGCCCGGCGCGGCAAGCGCGATGGATTCCTCCAGCAGTCCAGCCGCGTCCGGCCAGCCATACGGCGGATCGAGCAGTATCAGATCGAACCGCGCGCCCTCATCCTTCAGCAAGCGCCGCGCGCGCGCCCACGGCGCGTTGATCAGCCGCGCCCTATCGCCCGCGCCAACGGACTCGATATTCCCGCGAATCGCTTTAGCGGCTTTAGCCGAATGATCGACCATCACGGCGGAAGCCGCGCCCCGGCTCAACGCCTCCAGAGCCAGCGCGCCTGAACCCGCGAACGCGTCCAACACCGCCGCGCCAGCCGCGCGTCCCGCCAGAATATCAAACAACGCCTCGCGCACCATCTCGCGCGTGGGGCGCGTGTCCCGTCCGTCCGGCGCGGCAAGCGTTCTGCCCCGCGCCGCGCCGCCCGTGATCCTCATCGATTAAATAAGTTGGTTGCGCTCGTCCTTGCGCCGGCGCTGTTCGCGCGCCTTTTTCTTCAGGCGCATGCGCGGCTTGGACTTCACCGACTCGATGAACCTGCGCGTCTTCTCATACCGCGCGGGGCCGGTCAAGTATCCTATCGCGTAACACGCGGGCAGAGGCAGCATCAACAGCGGGCTGATCCGATCCAGTGCCAGCGAAGCCGCGTCTCCCAGCGACGCTATCAGGTACACGAACGGCAGTATCGCAAACCTTACCCCGATGCGCAGCCAGTCCGTCAACGGCGTGATAATCTCGCGGTTATAGTACTCGAGCGCGCGACCCACGTCTGGCTGGCGCGTATACGCGGACAGCCAGCCGGGCAGATCCTGCAGCGTATACGTATAAGGCTGCGCAGTCGCCGCGACGATTACGCCCAGTATGATAAACGGCGAAACGCCCAGCAAAGCGCCCAGCGCCGCGCGCGACCTCGAGTATACGCGGTTCACTGGCGTAACGTCGTGAATCGCCGCCTTCGCTCTGGCGCGCGTGAAATCGGCCTTGCAATCGTCCTCGCCCTTGCCCGCGCCCAGCGAGAAGTACAGCGCGCCCGCGCCCAGCAGCAGCGCGGAGTTCATCGCGACGCGCAGCGCCGCGTTGTCGCTCATCAGCGCCGGAGCGAACATCAACCCGACAAAACCAAACGCAGCCGTGAACCCCAGTATCCTAAGCGCGGCTCCGGCTATCCCGCCCTTAACCGACGCGGCTGATCCCGCGCTACCTGTTTGGCTCATACTTCACTCCTGTCACTATTATGCCATCCGGCAGAGCCAGCGCGTGCACCCGCTGATCCCACGGATTGACGGTCAAGCCGCCGTATACCTGGCACGCGAACGCCGGAGCGATCCTGTACGCGCGGCTACGCGCCAGATATCGGTCATAGTATCCGCCGCCCTGGCCTATCCGCGCTCCATCCAGACTGAACGCGAGTCCTGGCAGTATTATCAAGTCGATCGATTCCGGCGTTACAACCGGGGCGTCCGCGGGCGAGGGTATCCCAAACCTCCCGCGCTCCATCGGTTCGCCATTGTACAGCGCGGCCTCCATCAACCCCGGCTCCTCGAGAACGCGCGGCACGCACAAGCGTTTGCCTTGGTCAATCGCCCGCCTAATAATCCCCTCCGTCGATACCTCGCGTCCCGCGCGGATATAACAAAACACGCACCCCGCTTCACGCCACGCGGCGGAGGATACTATCGCTTCCGTTATCGCGCGCGAGTCGCGGGCGCGGCTGTCCGGAGTGGTTCGTTCGGCTATGCGGCGACGCAGAGCGGCGCGATCCACGCTAACAAGTCTCGGCGGGGATGACCGCGCGGGGCACTCGCGGCGATACGGCGCAGAATATCTCATAACTGATAGTCCCAGCCCAACCGGCTATATCGTCCGCCGTGATGGACTCGCCGCCCTGGCTTCCCAACAACACTACCTCGTCGCCAACCTCGGCTCCGGGTATGTCGGTCACGTCCGCCATCGTCTGATCCATGCACACGCGGCCTATGATCGGCGCGCGTTTACCCCGCGTCAATACATATCCCTTGTTCGACAGCGCGCGGCTGAAACCGTCCGCGTATCCGACGGGAATCGTCATCACGCGTGTCGCGCGCGCGCTCGTGAACGCGCGTCCATAACCCACGCACGATCCGGCGGGTATCTCGCGCACGCTCGAGGCCTGCGTCACCCAGCGCATCGCGGGGAGAAGCCTCTCCCCGACGGGCGGGAGGCTGGCGGCGGCTGGTATCGGCGGCGCGCCATACATCGCGATACCCACCCTCGACATATCCATCCGCGACCGAGGCCAGGCCAGATACCCCGCGCTGTTCGCCGCGTGCGCTATGATCGGCCCGAATCGCGCCTTCATCGCGGCGGCGATTCGCTCAAACGACTCGATCTGCGCGCGGGTGTAATCCATGTCGTCCGGTTCCGTCGAATCCGCGGCGGCTAGATGCGTAAACACGCCGGTCACGCGAATCCCGCCGAACCCGCTTACCGCGTCCGCCAAAGACTCCATCCCGCCGCCGGAAACGCCGATGCGGTGCATGCCGGTGTCCGCCTTCAGATGAACCAGCGCCGCTGCGCCCACGCGCGAGGCGGCCTTGTCCAGCATAGCGGCGTGCTCGGGCAGGAAGATCGTCTGGGTCAGGCGGTTGATAATCACATCGTCTATCGCGGCTGGATCGGGAGCGCCCATTATCAATATAGGCGCTGCGACGCCCGATCGGCGCAGGAGGACTCCCTCCTCGGCTATCGCCACCCCCAGCGCCGCGCATCCGTTCGCCAGCGCGATCCGCGCGGTTTCAACGCCGCCGTGCCCATACGCGTTCGCCTTGACCACCGCCATCATCGGCGCGGACGGATCGACCGCGCGCAGCGCGCGGACGTTGCGCGCTATCGCGTCAAGGTTTATAATGAGGCGGGTATTGCGCATGGTTACAGGCTGTCCAGCATCGAGGCGCTCATCATCGGCACGCCGGCGTTATTCAGCGCGTCCACCGCGTCGTCTACCTTATCGTCCTCGACGCGGAGCACGATAGCCGCGCGGCTCCCGTTCTCCGTCTGGATCGACCGCGCGAACGAGTAGCAGTATTCGACCCCGACGCGTTTGGCTGCCAGAGCCTCCAGCACGACCGCCAGCCCGCCCGGCCGATCCGGCACGAGCGCCGCCAGCACGTCCGCCGCGCGCGCGGAGAATCCCGCCGCGTTCAGCGCGTCCACCGCCTCGCCGGGACGCTTGGCAAGGCAGCGCAGTATGCCGAACCTCGCCGTATCCGCTAGCGATAGCGCGAGCAGGTCGAATCCCTTATCGCCCAGCAGCCGCGTCGCCTGCGCCAGCGTGCCGGGTGAGTTTTCTATAAACACCGATACCTGTTTAATCGTCATAAAGCGCCTCCCGCTTATGTCCATATCGCGGCGTAATCCGGATTCCCCATCCGGCGCGTACTCTTTCTGGAGCATTTTAACACAGGGGGCGCGGCTTTGCAAGATTTCGCGGTTCAGGCGCGTTTATATGTTGCTCGGGTATTTATCTTGGATGTATCGGGGAGTGATTCTTATGCCTCTGCTTAAGTTTCGATGCGGCGATTGCGGCGCGGTGTTTGACGAACTGGTTAGCGCGTCCAAACTGGACTCGGTAAAGTGCCCCGAATGCGCGGGCGCGTCGGAGCGCGCTTACGAAGGCCGCTGCCTGTTCGGCATGGCGGGATCGAGCGCCGGGCGCGGCGGCTGCGGCTGCGGGGGCGATTGCGGCGGCTGCGCGGGATGCGGAGGCGGCCGGGATGATTGACGGCGTGGGCGGCGAACGCTGGATCATAGAGGGCGGCAGGCCGCTTCGGGGCGAGGTCGAGGTAGGCGGCGGCAAGAACCCGGCGGTGGCTGTCATCGCCGCGTCTTTGCTGTGCGACGAACCCGTCACGATAGAGAACCTTCCGTATATCGAGGACGTCCGCGTGATGATCGACCTGCTCGGGGATCTGGGCGCGAAGGTCTCGCGCTGCGGACGCACCGTGCGCGTCGATCCCAGGACGGTATGCCGATCCGAGCCTAGGGACGATCTTGCCAGGGCGTTGAGGGCGTCCAGTTATCTGTTGGGCGCGATGCTGGGTCGGTGGAGCCAGGCGCAGATCCCATACCCGGGCGGGTGCGATATCGGCGACCGCGCTCTGGATCAACACATAAAGGGCATGCGCGCGCTGGGCGCTGCGGTCACGGATCAGTATGGGGTGATACGCGCGTCGGCGAAAGGCGGCAGGCTCGCCGGAGCGGAGATATATCTGGACATGGTGACGGTCGGCGGCACGATAAACCTGTTGTTAGCGTCCTGCCGCGCGAAGGGGCAGACGCTGCTGTTCAACGCGGCGAAAGAGCCTCACGTGGTCGAAGTGGCCAACTTCCTCAACAGCATGGGCGCGAGGATAAAGGGCGCGGGCACCGACGTGATCCGCGTGACGGGCGTTGACAGGCTGCACGGCACGGTGTACGCGATCATCCCCGACCAGATCGAGACGGGCACGATGATGATAGCGGCGGCAGCCACCGACGGCGACGTGACGGTTCGGGGATGCATCCCCACGCATATGGAGGCGCTGTCCGCCAAACTGTTGGAGATGGGTGTTCGCGTGGACGATCACGACGACGTTATCCGAGTACGCTCGACCGGGATCAGGCGCGCGCTGACGCTCAAGACGCAGGTGTATCCCGGATTCCCGACCGATCTTCAGCAGCCGATGACCGCGATGCTGTGCACGGCGCGCGGGGTTAGCCTTATCACAGAGACGATATTTGAATCCAGGTTCAAGCATATACGCGAGCTGGCGCGGATGGGCGCGCGCGCGCAGGTATTGGACAGGGTCGCCGTGATAGAGGGCGTGCCGGAGCTTGCGGGAGCCGCGCTGACGGCTACCGATCTGCGCGCCGGCGCGGCGCTGGTAGTGGCTGGACTGATGGCGCGCGGCTCGACGGAGATATTGAATCCGCACTATATAGATCGCGGTTACGAGCATTTCGCGGAAAAACTCAACGCGCTGGGCGCGCGCATTATAAAGGAAGGCCGCCGGGAGGATCACGCAAAGGCCGGGGCGTAGGAGGGCTATCCATGGTCACATATGGACCTGCGAAGCCGCAAGAGCGCGGGGAGATACTCGACTTCGCGAATCTAGTATTCAGTATGGCGCACAGGCCGCACGATTTCGCCGCGATGCTGCCGAAGGTTTACGGCGAGGGCGCGCCGCTGTTCCAGCCCGACAAGCACTTTATCGCCAGGGAAGACGGGCGTATCCGCGCGCTGGTCGCGATGCTGCCCGTTCCGGCGCGCGCGGCTGGGCGCGGGTTCACGGTCGGGTTTATCGGCACGGTGAGCACGCATCCGTATTATCGCGGGCGCGGCGGCATGAAGCATCTGATGGCAATGGCTATGGATACCGCGCGGCGCGAGGGTTACGCGTACATGGCGCTGGGCGGGAGGCGGCAGAGGTACGGGTATTTCGGGTTCACCCCGGCAGGCGTGTCGGCCTCGCATTTAATCAACGGCGATAACGTCCGGCACGCGCTGGGCGGGATCGACTCGTCGAGGATATCGTTTAAAGAAATAACGGATAGTAATGATCCTCTGATTGATATTGCGTATGGCGCGTACGATAGGCAGATCGCGGCGGGATCGCGCTCGAGGGAGAATTTCCTTATCATATGCCAATCGTGGGGCGCTAAGCTGTACGCGGTGAACGATGGCGGCGCGTGCGTTGGCTACGCAGTCGCGACCAATGACGATATGGTGTCGGAGCTTGTGCTGGAGGATTCCGCGCGTTACGCGAAGCCGTTCTTTAAGGCGTGGTACGCGGCGCGGGGCGGGTTCAAGCTGCGCGTGCCGACGTTCGATATACCGCTTCAGCAAGAGGCGGAATCGATAAGCGAGGGGTTCGCGATCGATCAGGAGTGCAAGCTGCGCGTGCTGGACTGGGAGACGACGCTAGGCGCGGCGCTGGCGCTGAAAAGAGCCGCTCAGCCCATGCCCGACGGACGCTGGACGATCCAGATCGACGGCGGGGAACCGCTGACCATGGAGGTAGCCGGGGCTGATACGTCGGTGAGCCGGAGCGGGCGCGATATAGACGCGAGCATGACCAGCATGCAGGCGCAAGAGGCGGTATTCTCGATGAAGTCGCTGCTGTTCCCCGTATCGAACGCGCCGCAGGGTTGGTTCCCGCTGGCGCTGGGGAGACGGAGCGCGGACGATTTTTAGGGGAGGCTCTATCGCTTCGGGCGACACTCCCGTGGAACGTCCCCTCTTTCCCAAAGCGGCAGAGGGGGCGTTCTTCTCCCCAAGCGGCAAAGGGATTATTCCACGGGAGCGCCACTAAATGCGGCAGATGATGTGTTCCACGGGAGCGCAAGCAAAACAACAGAAGCTTCACCCCTACGGAGCCGTTCCCCGCCGCTTACTTTTTACTCAAGTACTTGCGCATATCGATCGCGCACGCAACCAGTATAACCAATCCTTTTATGATATAGGTCGTATTCCCGCTGATCCCTAGGAACGTCATCCCGTTGATAATAAGCTGCATTAGGAACACGCCCAGTATCACGCCGCTTATCTTGCCTATGCCGCCTATGAACGATACCCCGCCTATCACGCACGCGGCGATTGCGTCTAGCTCGTAATTAAGGCCTAGCGTGCCCGTCGACGCGCCCAGCCTCGCCGCCTCCACAAACCCCGTGTACCCATACGTCGCGCCGGCTAACATGAATACGCATATAACCGTCATCGTGACGTTTACGCCCGATACCCTCGCCGCCTCCTCGTTCGAGCCGACGGCAAACATGTTCTTGCCGAACGCGGTCTTGTTCCAGACCACCCACATGACCGCCGTGACGATGGCGGAGAATACCACGTAACTCATCACCGACGTAGTGCCGATCCTAAACAGCGTGCGCGTCACAAACTCCGTCGTATACCTCGCGTCCAGGCTGGATATCTGTTTCGCGCCGCTCACGGTCAGGTACGCGCCGTATATGATAAGCTGCGTCGCCAGCGTCACTATGAACGGATGGAGCTTGAAGTTAGCCACGCAGAACCCGTTGACCGCGCCTACCAACCCGCCTACCGCCATCACCATCAACAGCACCATCGGCAGCGGCAGCGCCGCGCTTTGCAGGAACCGCCCCGCCACGTCCAGCTTCTGCAGGAATATCGCGGATATGAACGCGGTCAAACCCACCGTCCGCCCGGCTGAAAGATCGGTTCCGGTCAGTATGATTGCGCCAGCGATACCCAGCGCCATCGGCAGCCGCGAGGCCGTCAGGGTGATGATATTGACGATCGAAGCGGTCTTGAGGAACGCGGGGCGCTGTGTCTGGATGTATACAACCATCGCTAGTATTATGATGATCATCGCGTGATCCAACAAAAAATCGCCCGCGCGCGTCCATCTCTCGCGCGTCGACGTCCGGCTGCCGTTATTCGCCGCGGCCATATTCCGCACCTTTCTCCGCGCCTACGCGTATTTCGCGGCAAGCGTCATTATTTCTTCCTGCGTCGCGCGGCCTGCGTCCACCTCGCCCGCCAGCCTGCCCCCGGACATTACCAGTATGCGGTGGCATATGCCCAGCAGCTCCGGCATCTCGGAAGAGGCCATGACCACCGACTTTCCCTCCCGCGCCATCTGGATGATGAGCTGGTATATCTCGTACTTCGCGCCCACGTCCACGCCGCGCGTGGGTTCGTCTAGTAGAAATATTTCAGGCTCCGTCAGCGCCCAGCGCCCGAATATGACCTTCTGCTGATTGCCCCCGGACAGGCTGCGCAGTTTCGTGGTCTGCTTAGGCGTTTTGATGCGCATCGCGTTTATGGACCACTCGGTCTTTTGGGCAATCTTCCGGGAGCTTAGAAACGGCCCGATTCCCCTGCATTTGCGTAGGCAGGATATCGTCGTGTTCTCGCGCACGGTCAGTATATCCATTATCCCTGTCGCGCGGCGCTCCTCCGTGACCATCGCGAAACCGTTGGCTATCGCCTCGCGCGGCGATCGGTTGTGTATGCGCCTGCCGCTCTTTGTCAGCGAGCCGGAGCCGCGCGCCGCGCTGCCGAACAGATTCTCCAGCAACTCCGTGCGTCCCGATCCATCCAGCCCCGCCACGCCCAGTATCTCTCCCTTTTTCAGCTTGAACGATACGCCGCGCAGATGCGAGTACCGTCCGCTTAGATTCTCCGCCTCCAGCACCGCGCCTTCCAGCGCGCGGCTGTCCCTCGGCGGGAATCGGTTCGACATCTCCCGTCCGACCATCAGGCGGATGATCTCGTTCATCGTAAGCTCCGCGGCGGGTTTCGTCGCGACCCACTGCCCGTCGCGCATTATCGTCACTTCATCGGATATGCGCAGTATCTCTTCCATTTTATGGGATATATAGATGATTCCGCAGCCCCGATCCCGCAAAGCGCGGATTATGCGGAACAGGTGCTCTACCTCGGTCTCGGTGAGCGACGAAGTCGGCTCGTCAAACACGATGACCTTCGAGTGAAACGACACGGCCTTGGCTATCTCTACCATCTGCCTTTGCGAAACGGGCATCGACGACATGATGGTCTTGGGATTCACGCGTATGTCTAGCTCGCCGAATATCGACGCGGTGTCGGCAAGCATCTTCCGCTCCGATACGAACGGCAAATTCCTCATCCTGGGATAGCGTCCCAGCCAGATATTATCCATTACCGAACGCTTGAGCGCCTGGTTCAGTTCCTGGTGGACCATGGCAACGCCGCTGTCCAGCGCCTCGCGCGCCGATCTGAAACGGATCTCGTTACCCTCCAGATAGATATGCCCCTCGTCCTTGGCGTAGATGCCGAACAGGCACTTCATCAGCGTGGATTTGCCCGCGCCGTTCTCGCCCATCAGCGCGTGCACGGTTCCGGCCTTCACCGTCATCGACACGCGATCCAGCGCCTTAACGCCCGGGAACCGCTTGCTGACGTTCTCTATGCTCAGCAGAACCGGCGCGTCCCCATCTTCGCGCACGCGAGCACCGCCCTTCCACATCGACGATCCTTGACGACCCTTAACGATCCTTAGGCAAACGCGATCCGGGCGGAGATGATCCCCGCCCGGAATGATCTTATGCTTACTCTTCGCCCGTATATACGCCGTAAGGGATAGCGACCTTCCAGCCGTCCTCGATGACGTAGGCTTCGTTCAGGCCGTCGAAAGCGTCCTTGCCCTCGATGTAATTCGCGGCGATGGTCCGGATAGCGTCCGCCATGCCGACGGCGTCCTGCTTGATCGTTCCGGTCATGAACCCGTTCTTGATCAATTCCTTCGCCGTGTCAGTCGCGTCCACGCCGAACACCGGGATCACCTTCGTGCCTTCGGCGGGCTTGTTGTATCCGGCGTTCTGCAGCGCGTTCACCGCGCCCAGCGCCATATCGTCGTTGTTGGCGATGACCAACTCGACCATGTTGCCGTTCTCCTCGTTATACTGCGCGAGGATCGTCTGCAGATAGTCGAACGAGGCCGCGTTGCTCCATGTGCCGTTCTGGTCGACGAGATACTTGTTCGCGTTGCCCGAATCGTAGAAAGACAGCGCGGGCTTGCCTGCGGCGGTGATGATCTTGTCCGCGTCCTCAACGCCGTACTTCGTGCGCGCGATGGCTTCCTGGTTGGATTCGTCGCCCTTGAACATCACGTAGCTGATCACGCCGTCGCCGTTGAGGTCGATAGCGTCGTAGTTGTCCACTACGTACTGGCCGATCAGCTGCCCCTGCATGATCCCGGCTTCCTCGTAGTTGGTGCCGACGAACACGGCCTTTTCGTAGCTCTTGACCACCTCGGGGCTGACAGAGCGGTTGAAGAATATCAGCGGGATCCCGGCGGCCTTCGCGCTATCGACGATGTTCTGCGCGATTCCATCCGCTCCGGTCTCGCATACGTTGACCGCCAGCAGGCTAGCGCCGGACGCTATAGCCGTGGTGATCTGGTCGGTTTGGGTGGCCTGCGTCGCGTTCGCGTCGTTATCGACATACGCGATGGAAGACTCTTCCAGCGCGGAGTCCAACGCCTCGCGCACGCTGGACAGATACACGTCCGCGAACGTATACCAGAACACGTAAGCCTCGTTTTCAGCCAGCGCCGCGCCGCCAAGCCCCAGCAGCATCGCGCATGCGATCAGGATCGATAGGAATTTCTTCATAACGGTGCGCTTCCTTTCCTTGTGAGCCTAATATATCGCCGGAGCCCGCAGCGCGGGGTAACCGCATAGACGCGCGCGGTTCCGGCGTTACCCCACGCGCTAAGTAGATTATACTACCCGCGCGGTACCCCGTGTCAATACCAATTCCATACTTTCGCGCGGCTTTTTAATCGGATTGCACTATTCGACGGCGGGCACGCCGGCAAAAAGAGCAAAAATCGACGCTGCTTTGAGCAAATATCAGCATTGCGCCAAATTTTTTATGGCCGCATACTGAATAATACCGATTCCGGAACGAGAACCAAAAATCAAGGGAGGTAATCCGCAGTGACACGTAAACTGTGCGCGCTGGCGCTTTCCCTGGCAATGCTGCTATCGTTAGCGGGCGTAGCGGGGGCCGACATTCCGTCGGAACTGCCGCGCAATGAAACGCTGTACTTCGCCGGCCAGCAATGGGGCGCCGTACTGTCATGGAACATCTTCGGCGCGAACCAGAACAACTCCTTAGTGATCGGCGGCGGCGCGGCTAGCCGCGTCATCTACTTTGAAACGCTGTATATGTGGAACGACCTCGACGGTCAGCTCTATCCGCTGCTCGCCCAAGGCGAACCCGTGTGGAACGACGAGGGCACGGAGATCACCGTCAAGATCAACCCCGCCGCCCACTTCAACAACGGCGAGCCCGTAACGGCGAACGACGTGGTAGCCGTATGGGACGCGCACGTGAAGTATCAGACGGGCACGGGCGTTAACGGCTCGACATACATCAGCGCGGTGGAAGCCATAGACGACGGCACGGTCGTGTTCAAGGCCGTGCTGAACGACGAGGGCAAGCCGATCAACCCGCTCGAGCTACCCAACCAGATCTGCCAGCTACGCATCACGTCCGCGGCCTGGATCGCGGCGCTCGACGAGAAGGCCGGCGGCGATCAGGACGCGTTCAAGAACGATCCCGCCTACGATATAGTCGCCTCCGGCCCCTACGCCGGCAGCTACTACACCGACGAGACCAAGATCGTCCTCGAGCGCGACGACAACTACTGGGGCGTGGCGCTGTGGGGCAAGCTCCCCGCGCCGAAGTACCTGGCGCACATTTTCTACGCGGATAACGCCGCCGGACGCGCCGCTCTGGAAGCCGGCGAGGTGGACGTTTCCCAGCAGTTCAACAGCGACGTCGAAAAGATGTGGCTGGAGAAGGGACTGCCGATCTCGACCTACATCGACGAGCCGCCGTATCAGTTGGGTCTCGTGCAGCCGTCGGCCATCTATAACCTAAACATCCCCGTGCTCAACGAGCTAGCCGTGCGCAAAGCCATCGCGATAGCGGTCGATTACGACCAGATCAACGCGAACGCCATGACGCACCAGTCCGCGACGTTTGAACAGGTTCCGCGCTCGCTGTTCAACACCACCGAAGGCCAGCAGGCCGCGTATGACCACGACGCGGTGAAAGACCTGCAGTGGGCTGGCAAGGATATCGAAGGCGCGAAGGCGCTGCTCGACGAGGCCGGCATAGTCGACTCCGACGGAGACGGCTGGCGCGAATACAACGGGGAAAAGATCACGCTCAACGCGGTCTGCCCGAACGGTTGGTCCGACTGGCAGGCCTCGATGGAAGTCGTAGCGGCCACGGGCAAGGAGATCGGCGTTGAGATAACGACGTTCTATCCGGAAGCCGCGGAATTCTACGCCGTGTTCCAGAACCCGGATCAGACGCAGTACGCGATATACATGCAGTCCATCGGCGGCTCTGGCCCGACCTACCCCTGGAACTCGATCCGCCAGGCCATGTCCGGCGAGTTTGTGGGTCAGCAGAACAACGGCTCCGGCAACTGGGGCCAGTACGTGAACCCGCATGTGGACGAGATCATCGCCGCGATCCCGCAAACCTCCGACGAGGCCGAGCTTAAGGCGTTGTACACCGAAGCGGTTCAAATCTACCTGACCGATATCCCGTCGTTCCAGCTGATGTACCGTCCGTCGCTGTTCCACACCGTCAACGAATCCGTGTGGACCAACTATCCCGAACAGGGCGACGAGTACGGCTATCCGCCCAACGACCTCACGGACGGCTACGGCGTGGGCGCGCTCTACGAACTGGAGCTTGTCAATCCGTAACTGACTCAAACCATTACCCGGGATCGATAGCGTTCGATCCCGGGTTTTACCGTCCCAGCGAGAGTTGGCAGAATATGTAATCACACCGGCTGAGCCGCCGAAGCGGCATAGCTTGTTTGCGTTAACACATCTTTAATTACGGATATACCGGCCTTCCATGCCGCGCGTGCCGGGCGGGCCGCCGCAGAATAGAGGTGTCCCCATTGAAAGGCTACAGGAAGTATTTCCTGAAAAAACTGTTCTGGTTCGCGATAACGCTTATCGCCGCAGTCATACTGAATTTCGCCCTGCCGCGCATGATGCCCTCCGATCCCATCGCCACGATCACCCAGCGCGTCACCGAAGGCATGAACAACCAGAACGCGGTCATGCAGATTTACCGCGAATACGCGCGCAAGTTCGGCACGGATCAGCCGATGTGGAAACAGTTCTTCATCTATATCGGCAATCTGCTGAAGGGGGATATGGGCGTTTCGTTCCAGCAGTATCCGCGCAAGGTGTCCGATATCGTCGCCGCGAGCGTGGTGTGGACCATCGCTCTGCAACTGCCCGCCATACTGGTGGGCTGGATGATCGGCAACCTGCTGGGCGCGCTAGCCGCGTATCTGCGCAAAGGGTTCGATAAGGCGCTGGTGCCCATCAGCCTGTTCATATCGGGACTGCCCGCGTTCGGCCTGGCGGTGACGCTGCTGGTGATATTCGGCATAACGCTCAAGTGGCTGCCGATATCGGGCGGATACAGCTACGATATGCTGCCCAGCTTCAGCTGGCGGTTTATCAAGTCTGTGATCATCCACTACCAGATGCCGTTCTGGTCGATAGTGCTCATCGCGATAGGCGGGCAGGCGATAGGCATGCGCTCGATGTCGATATACGAACTGAACGCGGATTACGTCAAGTACAGCCGCTTCCTAGGCGTTAAGGACCGCAAGGTCGTGGGCTACGTGTTCCGCAACGCGATGCTCCCGCAGGTGACCGGACTGGCGTTGTCGATCGGCACGATGATAGGCGGCGCGCTGGTGGCGGAGACGATATTCAGCTACCCCGGGCTAGGCTCGACGATCATGGGCGGGATAACCAGCGCGGACTATCCGCTGATATCGGGCGTGACGCTGATTATTACGGTCATGGTGCTGACGATGTCCTTTGCGATAGAGATGCTCTACGGCGTGATCGACCCGCGCGTTAAAGCCGCGCAGTCGGAATAGGGGGCAGGCGCGTGAGGAATACATTAAGGCAGGCGTCCCACTCCGCCAACTTTATGATCGGGTTTGTATTGATCATCGCGATACTGATAATGGTCGGGGTATACCCGCTGTTCAACCCGGGCAGTCCGCTGGATATGATAGGGCTGGGCACGTTCTTCAAGCCCGGCATGTATATCAGCATGTACGACGCGGCGGAGACCGCGCCTTCATACACGCTGAGGATCGACGGCGCGGCGGCTAAGCGGATCGACGCGAAGCTCCCGCAGTCCGACCGCGAGTCGATGAAACGCTGGCTCACGGCATACGGCGTGCCGGAGGACGCGATCGACGTCGACGACCTTAACGACCTGCTGAACCTGTGGCACAACACATACGACGAGGACGCGAGACCCGCCGGGCTTACGTCCGCGTTCCGCAGGAGCGTAGCCAGGATAGACGCGGCGCTGGACGGACTGCTGGAGCCGCTGGACGTGCGCGTGTATACGCGGGATCCGCAGTCGGGCGAGATGAACGAGACCGCGCGTATACGCGACGATCAATTCATCAACGTATCCGAGGTGGTCACCACGCGCAGGCTGTGGCTGGGCACGGACAACTTCGGGCGCGACGCGTTCAAGGAACTGCTCGCCGCAACGGGCGTTTCGCTTAAGATCGGTCTGATCGCCGGGCTTATAGCCACCGCCCTGGGCTTGATGCTGGGGCTGCTGTCCGGGTTCGTGGGCGGTTTGGTGGACGATATCATCATGTTCTTCGCGAACCTGTTCACCGTCATACCGGGGTTCGTACTGCTGATACTGATATCATACAGCATCGGGCAGGAACAGCGCGGCGCGACGGTCGTGGCGGCGGTCATAGGGTGCACGTCGTGGGTGTGGACGACCAGATCAGTCCGCGCGCAGACGATCTCGCTTCGCAACCGCGACCATGTCAATCTGTCCAGGCTATCCGGGCACACGCTGCCGCGCATACTCGCGACGGATATACTGCCCTACATCGCCTCGTATGTCGTGATGGCGCTGATACTGCAGATATGCTCCGGCATACTGGCGGAGGCGCAGCTATCGATGCTGGGCCTAGGCCCCAAGACCACCGAGACCCCGACTCTGGGACTGATGATGTTCTGGGGCATGACGTATGCCGCGCACCAGAACGGCGCGTGGTGGGCGTACTTCCCGGTGATACTGATGATCGCGCTGGTGTCCTTCTCGATGAACCTGATGAATACGGGGCTGGATCAAGTGTTCAACCCGCAGTTAAGGAGCTGACGTATGGCAAAGATTATGCTGGACGTCAAGGAGCTGTCCACGAAGTATATCACCCGGTTCCGCGAAGACGTGTACGCGGTGGATCGCGTGTCGTTCCAGGTCGAGGAAGGCAAGTCGCTGGGCGTCGCGGGGGAGAGCGGGTGCGGCAAGTCCACGCTGGCGCTCAGCCTGATGGGCTACTACTTCCCGCCGCTGCACTACATGTCCGGGAGCATCAAGATCGACGGCAGGGAGATCACGTCCATGAGCCCGGACGACGTGCGGCGCAATATACTGGGCGCGGAGATAGCGTATATCCCGCAGGCCGCTATGAACGCGCTCAACCCGACCCAGAAGATCATCCGCTTCATCGAGGACGTTATACAGGCGCACGATCCATCCAAGACGCGCGCGGACGTCCGCGATATGGCGCGCAAGCGTTTCGAGGCGCTGAACCTCCCGGCCGACGTGCTCGACAAGCACGCGGTCGAGCTGTCCGGGGGCATGAAACAGCGCACCGTCATCGCGATATCCACGATACTATCGCCTAAGGTGCTGATCGCTGACGAACCGTCGTCCGCGCTGGACGTGACCAGCCAGAAGATGGTCATCAAGATGATATTCGACCTGATGCGCGACGGGTTCATCCGCTCGATGATATTCATCACGCACGAGTTGCCTTTGCTGTACAACGTCACGGACGATATAGCCGTTATGTACGCCGGGCAGTTCGTCGAGACGGGTCCCGCCGAACAAACGGTGTTCGATCCGATCCACCCGTATTCGCGCGGGTTGATGCGCTCGATCATCGTGCCCGAAGCGGGCGCGCGCAGCCAGAAACTGGAGGCGATTCCCGGTACCCCGCCCAACCTTAAGAAACCGCCGGCCGGGTGCAGGTTCGCGGAGCGGTGCAAGTTCGCCTCGCCGCAATGCCGCGCGTCGGACGTAGCGTTCACCGCGATCGGCGGCGGGCGCGGCTACCGCTGTCTATACCCGGAGGAACGGCTGAGGGAGGTATACGCTCATGCCTGATGCGACTAGGGACGGCGCGCGGGACGGAACGCGCGGGAGCGAATTGTGCCTGTCGGGCAAGGGTGTGACGAAGGTGTTCGGCATAGGCGCGCGCAGGACGGTCGCGGTGGATCATGTGGACTTCGACTTCCGAAAGGGCGAAGTGATATCCATCGTGGGCGAGTCGGGCAGCGGCAAGACCACGCTGGTCAAGATGCTGCTGGGGCTGACCAGCGTGACCGAGGGCGATGTATTCTTCATGGGCGGCAGACGCGATATATCCACGCGCCGGCTCAAGACGGAGTATTGGCGCGGGATACAGGCCATATTCCAAGATCCGTTCTCGTCGTACAATATATTCCACAAGATCGACGCGGTGCTGCTGGACTGTATCAACATGCGCGGCGGCAAGAATCTGCCCAAAGAAAAAAAGACGGAGATGATGTCCGAGGCGTGCGGGTTCGTCAACCTGGAGTTTAAGGAGCTGACGAACAAATACCCGTTCGAGTTATCGGGCGGGCAGATGCAGCGGCTGATGATCGCCAGGATATTCCTGCTCCAGCCAAAGATACTGCTGGCGGACGAACCGACCAGCATGATCGACGCTTGCTCAAGGGCTACGATACTGGATATGCTGCTTAACCTGCGCGAAGAGATCGGCATGACGATCATATTCGTCACGCACGATATCGGGCTTGCGTATTACGTCAGCGACACGGTGTATATCATGGAAAAGGGCAGGTTCGTCGAGTTCGGCGGCGCGGACGACGTGATTCTGCGCCCCAGCGCGGAGTATACGCGCAGACTCATACAGGATGTGCCCAAGATACACGAGCCATGGGATTTCACAAAGAGAGCGTCGAAGGCTCTCGCGCGATAGGGACGCGGGGGGCGGGTTCGTGATTTACCAATTACCCCCCCCCCATACTCCCATATGGATTATGTATATTGGCGCGCGCGGCGTACATCGCGGCGGTGTCGAACATGGCGAATACGCGCTCGAGGTCGTCGGCGTTGTTGGCAGGCGCGTAGGACGGGCTGCCGTCCGGCGAGAAGGTAACGCTGGGCGGAGGCTCGTCTATGCCGGATGGGCGCTGTTTCGCGCGGCGGTATTCGGCGGGGGTCAATCCGTAGCGGGACTGGAAAGCCCCGGCATAGCTCCTCGCGGTGGGGAAGCCGGACGCGAGAGCGATATTATGTATCGAATCCTTAGTAGATTGCAGCGCAGGCAGGGACTTTTGCACTCGAACCTGGCTAAGGTGTTCGCGGAAGGACATCCCCGTCACCTCCTTGAACGATCGCGATAGATAATAATAACTGACGTGCACCTCCCGCGCGATGCTCTGCAGGGTGATGTTCTCGCGGTAGTGGTCGCCGATGTAGTCGAGGATCACGTTCATGCGCCGGATGGATTCGTACCTCGGCGCGGTGAGCGGCGGCTCCAGCGTGAGATACCCGCCGCGTATCAGCTGCCCCAGCAGCCGAAGCGCCAGAGAGGAGATGAAGAACGTAAAACCCGGCTGGCGCTTGCTGTATTCCCAGACGATCGCGCTAAGAAGCAGACCCAGCGAGCCGGGCGAGAAGAATCCGGCTTGAGCCGCGGAGGACTGGTCGCGCGCGAACGCGCCGCGATTGAACCGGCACGGCTCCGCGCCGAACAGACTGCGAAAAAACTCCGCGTCGAACTGGAGTATGATCAACAGGCACTTATCGCGGGATCGCGCAATTGAGTGGATCTCGCTGCCGCAGACAAACATCATTTCGCCTTCGCGAAGCGGGCAATCCTCGCCGTCAACATGGATCAGCGCGGAGCCGCTCACGATATACAACAGCTCGGCCTGGTTGTGCCAGTGCGCGCAGAAGTAATTCATCCGCCTCACGATAACGTTTACCGGGATGTTAGGCTCGAATTGCACCTGCCTGTAATTCTGTTGTACGCGCATAATGACCTCCCGCGCAGCCTTCCCGATAAGAATATCACGGCTAGGCTGGGAACGCAACGCGCGGTCGCGCAAGGGGCTTTGACAGGTGGGCCCACCTTGCCGCTTCAGGCTGCGCTCGCCCAGAGTCAACGCTTATCTACATATCCAGCTTCCACAACGTAAACGCCGATCCATCGCGCTTGAAACCAGCCTCCAGCAATACCCCCTCGCCTCCGTCCGGGTACGAAGCCGCCGTCAACCTAGCTTTTTCCAAATACACCCTCTCCGCGCGGTACGCGTCTACCAGCGCGCGCAGCGCGTCCGCGCCTTGATCCCACCAGCGGAGATTCTGGCCGAACCGCTCCGATATCAATTCAATCCTGCCCGCGCGCATCACAACCGCGGTTCCGTCCGCGGCGACAAACCTCCGCAGCGGATCGTGAGGCAAGACGCGCCCCCAAGCCAGCGCGGGATCCTTCGCGGGCAGCGCGATCCAGTCCGGTCTGGGCGAAGCCAGCGCGGAGGCGGCTGGAGCGAAATCCCCGTCCAGTACAAACTGCGCTCCCGATAATCCTTTTACGAAATACCCGCGCCTCACCTTGCCCGTATACTCCCATACCCTTAGCGTGTCCAGCGCCTCCGACCACGCGAACGCCTTCGTGCCCCTCGACTGCAGGAACGTCTCCCTGCAGACAATCCCCCAGCGCGCGAAGGCCGTCTCCAATAACGATTCCATAGACTGCGCGCCGTCCCGCGCGGGCGAAGCGGCGAACCATCTCCCCGCGTGAGCCAGGAATTTGGTTTTCGCGCGAAGATGAACGGCGTTGAGCGCGCGCATAGGGGACAAACTATCGTTTCCGGCAAGCCCCTTGCCCGCCAGCGATAACAGCGCGTCTTTCGCGTCAAAACCCAGCGTCTGGCTTAACGCGGCGGAGAACATCGCTCCGCGCTCCCTCAACGCGTCCAGTACGCGCGACTCGGGTTCGGTAAGCGGTTCGGGATCCGGCTCCGCCGCGTGGCGATCGTCCGCGAGCGATGATTGCGCGGCGGTTTCCTCGAATGTGATGAGCGTCTCGCCGGAGTCCATCCTAGCGCGCCAGCGGAATATCCCCGATAGTAATAACGCGTCCAGCATGGCGGGCCTGTACTTTGGTATACGCGCGGGCAGTATCTCGCTTTCCCATCGCGGCAGCGGAGCCGCCATGCCATTGAGCGAACGAAGCGCCGACTCCAGCCTCGAGGGTCCGGCGGGCGGCAGCATCCTCGCCGCCAGCCAAGCCGCGAACGACTCCGGCGGCGCGGTCGCGACTGCCGCGCGCAGTACCGCCCGGGTGCGCGCGCTGGCGATACCGTATACCTCCGCGTGCCAGAGCACCCCGCCATACTCGACCACCCGACCCGATTCCATCAACGCCGATAGGGTGCGCGGCAGGTCTCGCGCGTAACGATCCTCCAGCTGGAGAACCGTCATGCCGCCGCGAAACCTTAGGCATCGCTCGACGACTCGCGCAAGCCGATCCTCTCCATCGTCCGCTAGGCATTCATACTCGGCGGCGTGCTCGGCGGCGATCCATAGCCCCGGCTCGACATACATCGCGCGTCTAGCCGCGCGCAGGGACTCCAGCCACTCGACGGGCGCGTCCAGTTCGTCGGCGCGCGCGTCTCCGCCGGTGAGAAGCCAGGCGTGCAGCGCGTCCGAAGAGGCCAGCTTCGGCGCGGGAGCCGATGATTCCAATATAGCCGGATCGGGCGGGCGAAGACTAGCCGGACTCGTCGATCCCATCGCGGATAACACAGTCGCGTCCGGCGAGAGCCTCGCCGCGCTAGCGGACGCGGGGGTGGGATCGTAGTCGTACATCTCGAACCCGACGGACTGGAATATCAAATCCGCCGTCATCGGCGAGGGTTTATCGGTGCGCAGTTCCAGCGTCTCGATCCTGCCATCGCTGATCTGGGTAAGCACGTCTGCAAGTCCAGCCGCGTCCATGTGCTCGGTTAGGCACTCGCGCATAGCCTCGGTGAGCA
Organism: Oscillospiraceae bacterium; assembly: GCA_031255415.1. Lineage (GTDB taxonomy): Bacteria > Bacillota > Clostridia > Christensenellales > Aristaeellaceae > BNUH01. The sequence goes on along the minus strand of JAIRSO010000020.1, from coordinate 68,976 downwards.
AAGGATGCTCCGGATGCGCCAGCGCGCGGTCGAGGGCGCGCGCTCCGCGTTCGCGCTGAACCCATAACGGCTGGCGGCGGCCTCCTTTCGCCCCGAATATCATCGCGCGCGCGGCAGCGTAACGGAACGTCATGCCGAACAAAGGCGTGGGCGGGAGCATCCCCGCCAGCGCGGAGGCCAGCGCGGAGGCGTCCGTGCCGAAACGGTCTATCACGCCGCGTATCAATCCGTTGGGTATAGGGTAATCGCCGACCGCCGTGAACAGTATCCCGTACTCGCTGGTATAGGCTAGCATATCCATACCGTTATCGCGCGCCGCTAGTTCCCGAGCCAGCATGGACAGCGGCAGGTGCACGCGCCGCCCGAACGGGCTATGTATCATCAGCGCGTCATAGCCGGACTCCGTCTTGAACCGCTCGAACACGATCCGCCGATCCGTAGCCAGAGCGCCGACCGCTTCGATTTGATCCTTCGCCAGCTGTTTGATTACGCCGGACGCGAAGCCGTCCGCCGGGATCGGCAGCGGCCTGGACGAGCGCCCCATCGCGTCGATGGATTCCTCCAGCGCGCGCAAGCCTTCGCCTATGCGCCTGCCCACCTCGTATGGTCTGCCTATGCCGTCGCCTTTCCAGAACGGAGTCTGCGCTCCCGCGCGATCCGTCGCCCTGACCAGCACGCGGTCGCGCTCTATACGCACAATCTGCCACGCGAAAGCCCCCAGCATGAACCTATCGCCGATCCTCGCCTCAAACACAAACTCCTCGTCCAGCTCGCCCAGCCGCGCGGAGCCGTCTTCCAGCCATACCGCGAACAGGCCGCGGTCGGGTATGGTCGAGGCCGCGCAGGCCAGCATCCGCGTATACGCGTCGCCCTTGATGGTCTGGTTTATCGCGTCGTAATACAGGCGGGGGCGAACCATCCGCAGATCGTCGCGCTCGTAATCGCCGCTCAGCATCTTCAGCACGCCGATCAACGCCTCGCGCGCGAGATCCCTGTATCCCCACGCGCCGCGCGCCATGTCCAGCAGATCGCCGACCGACGCTGGCGACGACGACGCGACGGAGAGCATATGCTGCGCCAGCACGTCTAGCGCGAGTCTGACGGCGCGATCCGGTTCAACGCGTCGCTCCAGCATCTCGCGCGCGACCAGCGCCGCGTCGAGCGTATCCAAAGGCGTGCGGGCAAGCGTGCGCATGCGGCTGGTGCGAGACGGCGAATGCCCCGCGCGCCCCAATCGCTGTAAGCCTCCGGCGACGGTCGGCGGCGCGCCAATCTGAACGACAAGGTCTATCTCGCCCACGTCGATACCCAGCTCCATCGATCCGGTCGCGCACAGGCATTTCAGCGATCCGGACTTGAGCATCCGCTCCGCCTCGAGGCGGCGCTCCTTGGCTAGACTGCCATGATGCGTACGCGCGAAGTCCGTCGGATTCTCCAATCCGTCGCCGTCCGCAAGCGCGCAGAGTCCGGCGGCCATCTTTTCCGCTGAAGCCCTGCCGTTGACAAACACCAGCGTGCTGACGTTCTCACAAGCGGCATGGTATGTCTCGCGGATTATCGCGGGCCAAACGGTACCCTCGTCGCGCAGAGCCTGCGGGGCTTCCACGATTACATCGGCGCTCTTGCGCGAGTCGGGCGCGACTATTACGCAAGGCCTAGGCGATCCGTCCGGAGCGGCTCCGGCAAGGAACGCCGCGCCTTCGTCCGGCAGAGCGATCGTAGCGGACAGGCCGATCCGCTGCGGCGGCTTCTCGCACAGCGCGGATAGTCGTTCTAAAGAGAGCGCCAGACTAGCGCCGCGCTTAGACGCGAGCAGCGCGTGCAGTTCATCCACGATGACCGCGCGGCAGGTCGAGAGCATCCTCGAGCCGTTGGCGCTGGTCAGCAGCAGGAACAGCGACTCCGGCGTAGTGATCAATATATGGGGCGGGCGGCGGATCATCGACGCGCGTTCGGATTGCGCGGTGTCGCCGTGGCGTATCGCCACGCGTATATCGGACGTCTCGCGCGCGTTCGCGAACCGTTCGCGAATACCCCGCAGGGGTTTCTCCAGGTTCAGCGCGATATCGTTGCCCAGAGCTTTCAGCGGCGTGATGTAGAGCGTATCGACGGCGTTGGGGAGCGCGCCGCCTTCGGCTTGCCGGAACAGCGAGTCCAGCCGGAGCAGGAACGCCGCTAGCGTCTTGCCTGTTCCGGTCGGCGCGATGATCAGCGCATCACGTCCGTCGGCGAGCACGGGCCAGCCCAGCGTTTGAGTCGTTGTAGGCTCGCCGAACGCGCTAGCGAACCATTCCCGCGTATGACGATGGAACGCTTGCGGCAAACCTTGTCCGATCACGGTTGAATCCATGCTCCACCTCCGTTATAATACAGTTTGATCGTAATGCGCGCAGGCGCCTTATGTCAATAATTATTCATAAAAAAGGGGCGATCCCGATGACAGATACCGACCGCGGCGCGGCTTGGGCATTATTAAACGAGTACAATCAGGACGCGTTCCATCTATTGCACGCGCGGACGATGGAGGGCGTAATGCGCTGGTACGCCAATGAGCTAGGTTATAGCGGCGAGGCGGATTTCTGGAGCGTGGTGGGCCTGCTGCATGATCTGGACTTTGAGCGGTATCCGGATCGCCACTGCGAGGCGTGCCAGCGGATACTAAGGGAGCGCGGGTACAGCGAGAGGTTCATACGCGCGGTGGCGTGCCATGGCTACGGGTTGACGGGCATGGAACTGCCGGAGCCGGAGCATCAGATGGAGAAGGTATTATTCGCGTCGGATGAATTGACAGGGTTGATTGGCGCTACGGCGCGGATGCGCCCCAGCAAGAGCGTATCCGACCTAGAGACCGGCTCGGTGATGAAGAAGTATAAAACGCCGAAATTCGCGGCGGGATGCAGCCGCGAGGTAATCCAAAAGGGCGCGGACACGCTCGGCTGGACGCTCGAGGATCTGATAAGCAGGACGATACAGGCGATGCGGTCGATAGAGGGGAATGAATAACGCTCCCGCCGCCTAGTAGTCTGCAAAGTCCAAACACTCAGTTATGAGCGGATCTTTTCGCCGCTCGCGTCGGTTCTTTCCGTCGACGGACCTCCAGTCCGCCCCTCCACTCGCCTTAGCGAGCAACGAAAATCTCTCGCTCATAACTTGAGGTTTGGACTTAGCAGACTACTGGAGGCTATCCCCTCTAGCCGTCAAGGGTAGGGTGGAGATTTACCGATGGGCATACCGTGTCCGTCCGGTATGCCCATCGGAAAATACTACCCGACCTTGACGGCGGGTCACGCTGCGGATCAAAATGGGATACGGGTTTGTTGTAAGCGCACTTACAACAAACCCTTGTATGAACCGCACCCCGTTCCTCGTCCCCCCGTTCCCCACAATTCATCCTCTCCGCCTTGACAACCATCCCTGCCAATGCTAATCTAATTAGCGTTAACGTCGTTCTTTAATGAAGGGGGAGCCTTAATGTTATCCATTACCAGCGGCGAGCTACGCGCGCTGTATCTACGATTCTTTGAGGAACGCGGTCACACCGTGATCCCATCCGCGTCGCTCATCCCGGAGAACGATCCGACGGTGCTATTCACGACGGCGGGGATGCATCCGCTGGTGCCATACTTATTAGGCGCGGCGCATCCAGCCGGAAAGCGCCTGACCGACGTGCAGAAGTGCTTGCGCACCGGCGATATTGACGACGTAGGCGACTCGTCGCACCTGACGTTCTTCGAGATGCTGGGCAACTGGTCGCTTGGCGATTATTTTAAAGAGAAGGCAATACCTTGGTCGTGGGAATTTCTGACGAGCGAACAGTGGCTGGGCATACCTAAAGATAAGCTGGCGTTCAGCGTGTTCGCGGGCGATGAGAACGCGCCGCGCGACGACGCGTCATTCCAGTTATGGAGGGAGCAAGGCGTTCCGGCGGAGCGGATATTCTATCTGCCGGCTGAGAATAACTGGTGGGGATTACCCAGCAGGATCGGGCCATGCGGGCCGGACTCCGAGATGTTCATCATCACGGACAAGGAGCCGTGCGGGCCGGACTGTTCGCCCGCGTGCTCATGCGGGCGTTATCTTGAGATATGGAACGACGTATTCATGCAGTATAACGGACTGCCGGACGGGACGCTGGTTCCGCTGGCAAAGCCGAACGTCGATACGGGCATGGGACTAGAGCGCACGCTGTGCGTGCTGACGGGCAAGAAGTCCGTCTACGAGACCGATCTATTCACGCCGATCCTCAACAGGATTGAGGAACTGACGGGCAAGGTATACGATCCGGATGCTGAAACGGCTAAGTCGTTCCGGATAGTGGCCGACCATATCCGCACGTCCGTATTCATCATAGGCGATCCGCGCGGGGTGACTCCGTCGAACGTCGATCAAGGATACGTACTGCGCAGGCTGATCCGCAGGGCTGTAAGGCACGGGATGAGGCTGGGCGCACCGGAGGGATTCACGGCGAAGATCGCGCAAGTGATCATAGAAAAGTACCGCGAGCCTTACCCGGAGTTGGGTAAAGCGGAAGGTTTTATACAGGAGCAGTTACTATTGGAAGAGGGCAGGTTCCAGCGCACGCTGCAGCAAGGCACGCGCGAGTTTGAGAAGGCCGCGTCAAGGCTTACCACCGGGTTGATCGACGGCTTGACCGCGTTCCATCTGTACGATACATACGGCTTCCCGATCGAGATCACCGCCGAGTTGGCGCGCGAACGCGGGCTGGACGTTGATGAAGCCGGATTCCGCAAGCATTTCGCGGAGCATCAGAAGAAGTCTCAAGCGGGAGCGGAACAGCGTTTCAAGGGCGGACTAGCCGACTCCAGCGATCAAACCGCGCGTCTGCACACGGCAACCCATCTATTACACGCCGCGCTTCGCAAGACGCTGGGCAGCGAAGTCGCCCAAAGAGGATCAAATATAACAACGGAACGGCTGCGCTTCGACTTCTCATTCGGACGCAAGATGACCAAGGATGAACTGGCCGAGGCGGAGCGCCTGGTCAACGAGTCCATCCAGGCCGATTATCCCATCGACTGCAGGGAAATGACCGTGGACGAGGCGCGCGAGGAAGGCGCGATAGGGCTGTTTGAGAGCAAGTACGGCGAGAGGGTCAAGGTATACACGATGGGTTCCGCGTCGAAGGAGATTTGCGGCGGGCCGCACGCGTCGCGCACCGGGGAACTGCGGTCGTTCAAGATCCAGAAGGAGGAAGCGTCTTCCGCCGGCGTGCGCAGGATACGCGCGGTCATTGGAGCGGGCGCGGACGCATAGATTCGGTAACCCAACGGTAACGTTTGATTATAAAGGAGAGTGTCCGGCATGGAATCGATCAACAATAGGCACATACGCACCGTCAACGCCGCTTGTCTGCGCGAGAGTCTGGAACACGGCGGATGCGGGGAATGCCAGGCTAGCTGCCAGTCCGCGTGCAAGACCAGCTGCACGGTAGCCAATCAGCAATGCAAGCGCCAGGAGCGCCGCGCGCCCGTTATCAAGCATAACGCCGCCGTCTGACAGCGGCAAGTGGTACATACCTTTGAGGCGCTAGGACTGAAACTGGCTCTGGACACGGGCAGCGGCGCGCTGCATCAACTGGACGGGATCGCGTTTGACGCGCTGAACCCCGATCCGGTTGAACGCGCGCGGCTGCTGTCGCGTTATCCGGAACGAGAAGCCGAGGCGGTCGCGCGCGAACTGGACGAACTGCGCGAAAGCGGCGCGCTGGACTCGCCCGACGATTACGACGCGTCGCTGTTGAGCGAACCGGGCACGGTAAAGGCGATGTGCCTGCATGCCGCTCACGATTGCAACCTGCGATGCCGATACTGCTTCGCGCACGACGGGACGTACCGCGATCCGTCGCGCGCGCGCATGTCCGTCGAGGTGGGCAAGGCCGCGCTGGACTGGCTGATATCAAAGAGCGGATCGCGCCGCGCGCTTGAAGCGGACTTCTTCGGCGGCGAGCCGCTGTTGAATCTGCCCGCCGTAAAGGAGATCGTGGCCTACGGACGCGAACGGGAGCGCGGGACGGGCAAGCGTTTCTCGTTCACGATCACGACGAACGCCATTGGATTAACTGACGGCGCGATACGGTTCATCAACGAGGAGATGGACAACTGCGTGTTGTCGCTGGACGGACGGCGCGAGGTGCACGATAGGATGCGTCCGGACGCGGGCGGGCATGGCTCGTATGACCGCGCGCTGGAAGGCGCGCTTAGGCTGATCGAGGGCCGCGGCGGCAAGTCGTACTACGCGCGCGGGACGTTCACCGCGTTCAATCTGGATTTCACAAACGACGCGCTGGCTCTGGCGGACGCGGGGTTTGAGCATGTGTCGGTGGAGCCTGTAGTAGCGTCGCAGGACGAACCTTACGCGTTAAGGCCGGAACATCTGCCGCAGATACTGGATGAATATGACAAGCTGGCGGAGGCTTACGTTCGGCGAAGGCGGGAAGGCCGGCCGTTCTCGTTCTTCCACTTTAATGTGGATCTGGAGAACGGGCCGTGTCTGCGCAAGCGGCTGACCGGATGCGGAGCGGGGAACGAGTATGTCGCGGTCACGCCGGAAGGCAGGCTGTATCCGTGCCATCAGTTCGTAGGCCGCGACGGGTGGGAGATCGGAGACGCGACGACGGGCGCTTTCGACAGCGATATGCAGCGCGTGTTCGCAAGCAACCATGTGCTCAATAAACCCGACTGCCGCGCGTGCTGGGCCAAGTATTTCTGCAGCGGGGGATGCTGCGCGAACGCGCTGGCGATGAACGGTAGGCTTGATAAACCATACGAGTTAGGATGCGCGATGCAGCGCAAGAGGCTGGAATTAGCTCTGGCTGTCGCGGCGATCGGATTATAACAAGTCCGAACAATTATACGAAATGGAGAATATCCGCAATGGATAACAACGGCGCTAACGCCGCTGATCCCGCTAAACCATGGAAGCTTAACGTCGGGCTGTTCGTAGGCGGTCAAGCGTTATCCACGTTTGGATCGATGATGGTGCAATACGCTATCATCTGGCACGTGACGCTGAAGACGCAATCCGGTTCAATGATAACGTTGTTCACGCTGGCTGGATTTTTACCGATGCTGATAACCGCGCCGTTCGCCGGGGTGTGGGCTGATCGCTGGAACCGCAAGCTGATCATCAACCTAGCAGATTCGGCGATAGCGCTGGCGAGCCTTATCGCTGCGGCGTTCCTGTGGATCGGCGTAGACGAGGTGGGCATGCTGTTGGTATGCGCGGCGGTGCGCTCGTTTGGTCAAGGCGTTCAGAATCCGGCGGGCGGAGCGCTGATACCGCAGATCGTTCCGCAGGATCAACTAACGCGCGTCAGCGGGATACAGAGCGGCGTTAACTCCGCGCTGGGATTAGCCGCGCCGGCCGTAAGCGGCGCGCTGATGGCCGCCGCGCCGCTGTCGGTTCTGTTCCTAGCGGACGTATTGACCGCCGCGATAGGCATAGGCATACTGTTCTTCTTGGTTCGCGTGCCGGACGTTCCCGCCGCGAAAACCGAAGGCAAAGCCGCCGCGCGCTATTTCAGCGATCTGCGCGATGGGTTCCGGTATGTGGCGCGGCACGCGTTCATACTGCAATTGCTGGGACTGGCTATTGTATTCCAACTGCTGATGTGTCCCGTAGCTTTGCTAACGCCGCTGCAGGTGACGCGCGACTTCGGCGCGGAGGTGTGGCGGCTGACCGCGATTGAGATGACCTTCGCGGTGGGCGTTACGCTGGGCGGGCTTGCGCTGGGGGTATGGGGCGGGTTCAAGAACCGCGTGCTGTCCATGGCGGTGGCGGACGCGTTGTTCGGCGGATGCACGATCATGCTGGGCGTAACGGGTAACTTCGTGTTTTACTTAACGATGATGGCGGTTATAGGAATATCGATGCCGCTGTATAACACGCCTTCGGCGGTGATGATACAGACCAACGTCGAGCCGTCCATGCTCGGACGCGTGTTCTCGTTCTTTATGATGATCTCCGGCGCGGCTATGCCGCTGGGGATGGTGTTTTTCGGGCCGCTGTCGGATCGCGTATCGATAGACTCGCTGTTGATAGCGACGGGCATAGGGATCATCGCGCTGTTGATTCCGATCCTGTGCAGTAAATCGCTAAGGGCGGTCGCGATAGCGCCGGCGAGCCAGGCGAGGGAGTAGAGGGGGACGGCGCGCCCCCCTCCATCGATTCAAGATTGAATGCACGCTCAATGCGCGAACTGGCTCTGATACAACTCCGCGTAGAATCCATCGCGTTCCAGCAGCCCCTCGTGCGTACCCTGCTCCACTATATCCCCATCCCGCATAACCAATATCAAATCGGCGTTGCGTATAGTCGAGAGCCTGTGCGCTATGATGAAACTGGTTCGGCCCTGCGTTAAGCGATGCATCGCGTTCTGGATGCGCATCTCGGTGCGCGTATCCACCGAACTGGTAGCCTCGTCGAGTATGAGTATCTTCGGGTTCGCCAGCAGCGCGCGCGCTATCGTCAGTAACTGCTTCTGGCCTTGCGATATGTTAGAGGATTCCTCGTTCAACTCCATCTGATAGCCTTCGGGGAGCGTGCGCACGAAATGATCCACGTCGGCGACCGCCGCGGCCTGCATGACCTCCTCGTCCGTCGCGGTCAGCTTCCCATAACGGATGTTCTCCATTATACTCCCGCTGAACAGCCACGTGTCCTGCAATACCATCCCGAACAAATCGCGCAGCTCCGAGCGGTTGAACGCGCGCAGATCGTGCGAGTCTACGCATATCGCGCCTGAATCCACATCGTAAAAACGCATCAGCAGTTTGACGATGGTGGTCTTGCCCGCGCCCGTCGGGCCGACTATAGCAACGCGCATGCCCGGCTTTATGTCGGCGGAGAAATCATTGATGATCGTTTTCTCCGGCACGTACCCGAACCGGATATGATCAAACGCCACCTCGCCCGCCAGCCCCTCTATCGAGACGGGATTTTCGACGGTCTGGCTCTCTTCAGGCTCATCCAGCAGATCGAACACGCGCTCCGCAGCCGCCAGCATAGCCTGGATCATGTTGAACGCCTGCGCTAGCTGAGTGATCGGCTGGTTGAACTGGCGCACATACTGCACGAACGCCTGTATGTCGCCCACGGCGATCGCGCCCCGCGCCGCCAGTATCCCCCCGAATATCGACACGAGCACATAACCGATGTTGCCTATCATCATCGCGATCGGCATCATCAGGCCGGACAGGAACTGGCTCTTGCGCGCGCTCTCGGCGAGCCGATCGTTATCCTCGTCGAACCGCGCCACGACCTCGCCCTCCGCGTTGAACGCCTTGACGATCTGATGCCCGCCAAAGACCTCCTCCACCTGCCCGTTCACGTGCCCTAGATACTCCTGCTGCTGCTGGAAGTATTTCTGGCTGCGCCTCATGACGCCCATCGCGCCGAACATCGTCAGCGGCAGTGTCGCCAGCGCGACCAGCGTCATCCACCCGTTGATCGACAGCATCATGTACAGCGTGCCCAGCACCGTGGCGGTAGCCGTGACGAACTGCGTCATGACCTGGTTCATGTTCATGGCGAGGGTGTCCACGTCGTTGGTGACGCGCGAGAGGATCTCGCCGTTGGTATATTTATCGAAGAAACGCATCGGCAGATGATGCAGTTTGTCGGATAGGCTCTTGCGCAGATCGTAAGCCGTGCGCTGAGTCAATCCGCTCATTATCCAGCCCTGCACATACATCAGCAGGGAGCTTGCGGCGTACAGCAAAAGCACGTTGATCAGGATCGAGCCGACCTTGCCAAAGTCGATCCCACCCTCACCACCGCCCTGCAGCTTGCTCATCAGGCCGTTGAATATCTCGGTAGTGGCGCTGCCCATTATGCGCGGGCTGACTATCGAGAACGCCGCGCCGCCCACCGCGAACACCAGCACGAACGCCAGCTGTACGCGGTACGCCAGCATCATCCGGAACAGCTTGCCCAGCGTGCCCTTAAAATCCCTGGGTTTCTCGGTCATGTGCATGCCCGGCGGGCCGCTGCCCGGACCGCCCGCTATGCGGCGGCGCGCCGGCTTGAAGGATTTCGAGTTACCGTCCTGGCTCATACGGTCGCCGCCTCCGTTCCATATAATTCTTCGCTGGACAACTGCGTCTGCGCGATATCCTGATAGACCGAACAGGTCTTGAGCAGTTCGCGGTGCGTGCCCTGCCCCACGATCCGCCCTTCGTCCAGCACGATGATCTGATCCGCGCCCATAATGGTCGATACGCGCTGCGCCACGACAAGCATGGTAGCGTGCGCCGTGTTCTCCTTCAGCGCGGCGCGCAGCCTAGCGTCGGTGCGGAAGTCCAGCGCGGAGAAACTATCGTCGAACACGATGATATCGGGCTTGCCAGCCAGCGCGCGCGCAATCGCCAGCCTCTGCCTCTGCCCGCCGGAAACATTATCCCCGCCCTGGGTTATCTCGCCGCCGTAGCCTTCGGGATTCTCCTCAATAAACTCCGCCGCCTGCGCGATCCTCGCGGCCTCCCTCATGTCGCCGTCGGATATCTCGCGCCCGCCGTACTTGATGTTGCTCTCTATATCGCCGGAGAACAGCAGCGCCTGCTGGGGCACGAACCCTATCCGCGCGCGCAGATCCCTTTGCGTCACGTCGCGCACGTCCACGCCGTCGATCGTGACGCGGCCTTCGGTCGCGTCGAAGAAGCGGGGCACGAGGTTAACCAGCGTGGTCTTGCCGCTGCCCGTCGAGCCTATGAACGCGGTGGTCGTGCCCGGCTTTGCCTCAAACGAGACGCCGGACAGCACCGGCATCTCGCTGCCTGGGTACTGGAACGCGACGTTCTCAAAGCGCACGGTTCCCCTGTCCTGTTCGGGCAGATCGGGGAATCTCGCGGGATGATCCGGATCGTGGAGCGCGGGCTTCACGTCCAGCACCTCCTGTATGCGCCCCAGCGAGACCAGCGCGCGCGGGAGCATGACCGACAGCATCGACATCATCAGGAACGACATGATGATCTGCATCGCGTACTGCATGAACGCCATCATCTCGCCGACCTGCATCGCGCCCGCGTCGATCGAGCGCGCGCCCGCCCAGATGATCAGCACCATCGTGCCGCTCATCAGCAGGGACATCATCGGGAACATCATCGACATCGCGCGGTTGATGAACAGCGCGTTTCGCGTGAGCCTTTGGTTCGCGTCCTCGAAGCGCTCGCGCTCGCGGTTCTGCGTGCTGAACGCGCGGATGACCTGCATGCCCGTGAGCAGCTCGCGCACGACCAGGTTGATCCTATCCACGAGTTTCTGCATGATCGTGAACTTGGGCATCGCTATGATCATCAGCGTGCCGACCAGCGTCAGCACGGACGCCACGCCGACCGCGATCACCCACGCCATGGACATATTCGTGCCCAGCGCCTTGAGCAGACCGCCCACAGCCATGATCGGACTGAACACCAGCACCCGCATCAGCATTACAACCATCTGTTGGATCTGCTGGATATCGTTGGTACATCGCGTGATCAGCGAGGCTGTGGAGAATTTCCCTATCTCTTGATTGCTGTACGACACGACGCGCTCGAACGTCCGCTTGCGCAGAGCCTTGCCCAGACTCGCGGCGATCCGGCTGGAGAAATATCCCACGCCGATGGACGCTGCCGCCCCCAACAGCGCGACGGCCAGCATCTTCAGCCCAGCCAGCGCGATGTAGCCTATCTGCTTGCCAGGCACGCCGATCGCGTCATACTCCGCCTTGACCGCCGTCACGCCGATCCGCTCGATCTGCGATTCGGGCACATCGGCTAAGCGCTGGCGAATCTGGTTGAGCATAGCGGAGCGAAGCAGTTCGGGCATCGCGCGGAGCATGCCGAACGGATTGGATTGCGCGGATGAGTCGCCCGCACCCGACAGTTGGGCGGACATTGCGCCGATAGCCATCGCGGTCGATAGCGGACGCTCGATAACGGACGAGTCCGCGTCGGGTTTCAACCGAAGAATCGGTTCGTCGGTATTATACGGATTATCGTCATACGGTTCGTAAGCGTCGAGGACAGACTCCGCTTCGGCGGCGGGCATTAATAGAACCAGGTCGTCCAGCGTGGATCGCCGTATCACCTCCGGCACGCTGGACGTAATCCCGCTTTGAGTAATGCCCACGTCCACTATGTCGGACGTGTAAGCGGGCAGTTCCAGTTCCAGCATGGCCTGCGCGGCGAGCAGAGCGAGCACTATTAGGACGATCGGCCAGAATGGTTTAAGGTGACGGAGCAGCATCCGCAACGGCAATCACACTCCTTAGCAAGCGCGTAAACGCAATAAAAGCGGCGGGCGGGACGAACGGTAACGATCCGGCAACGGATATACTATCAGAAAATTATGTACGCACCGTGTCAAAACCATGATTTCTTTCCTACACTTTCCAACCCTCCGGGGCGCTTGCGCAAGGATGATCCGTTCGCGCGAGCTGGTTCATGGCGCGGGCAAACGATTATATCACAGGCTGTCCGGCAAATCAAAATTCAAAAACCTATTGCATCCAAGACCCGTAATGTGGTATAATCCTTAGTACGGCTTGACTCTGGGCGCAACGCTGTTTTGCTCCGAATCAGGCAACCGGGGCTAAACTCCCCAACATAAAAGTGAGGCGCTGTTCATCATGCAGGAAGTAATCCGCGCGCTTGAGCGCGAACAGATCAAGTCGTCCATACCGCGCTTTGACGTGGGCGATACGGTGCGCGTATGGGTAAAGGTGGTCGAAGGCAGCCGCGAGCGTCTGCAGGCGTTTGAAGGCGCGGTCATCGCGAAGCGCAACGGAGGGCTGCGCGAGACGTTCACGGTGCGGCGCGTCAGCTACGGCGTGGGCATCGAGCGCACATTCCCGCTGCACTCGCCGCGCGTGGATCGCATAGAGGCGGTTCGTCGGGGCAAGGTGCGCCGCGCGAAGCTGTATTATCTGCGCGGGCTGTCCGGTAAAGCGGCTAAGATCAAGGAGCGCACCGAAAGGCGCGCGTAGGCGGGTTATCGTCATTTCATAACTTAAACGCTAGGAACGGGAGTAGTAGACGGAGCGCTGGCGCGGCTCAGAAAGCCGCCGGATGATGCGAGGCGGCGGCGCGGCTCGTCGAAACTGGCCCCGGAGCGGTCGGACCAACGGGCGTAAGCCCAAGTAGCGCCGGACGGAACTCTACCGTTATAAAGAGGCTGTCGTTGCGTACCCCGCGATAATCGCGCCGGGATGGCGCAGCGATGGACGGAGCTGGGCGCGTTCGCGCGTCAAGCAGAGTGGTACCGCGAAGTCGCCTTCGTCTCTGTATAAGGACGGGGGTTTTTTGTATGCGTGGATATAAGGAGGGGACTTCATATGCGGAGTACAGACAGCGCCTGCAGCGTTGCCGCCGAGCAAAGCCCGTCGCGGGAGCGGCCTTTGGTAGAGATTACCATCGGCGACATGCTGGATCGGATGGCGGAGCGTTTCCCGGATAACGAATGCATAGTCGCGCCGGAGCATGGAACGCGCTGGACTTGGCGCGAGTTCGCGCGGCGCACGGACGAAATAGCGCGCGGACTGATGGCATTGGGCGTGCGCAAGGATAGCCAGGTAGCCATCTGGGCGACGAACGTGCCGGAATGGATGCTGATCCAGTTCGCGGCGGCGAAGATGGGCGCGGTATTGGTCACCGTCAACACCAATTATAAACAATTCGAGCTGGAGTATCTGCTGCGCCAATCCGACACGCACACGCTGGTGATGATCGGCAAGGTGCGCGACAATATCTATACGGATCATATAAACGGTATATGTCCTGAGCTGAAAGAGTTGAAGTCGGGCGAGTTGAACAGCGCGAAACTGCCCTGCTTAAAGAACGTCGTGTATATTGGAGACGAACAGGACACGCCGCCGGGATTCAGGCACTTCGACGAGTTGTATAGGCTGGCGGAAACGGTCTCCGCCGATGCGCTCAACAGTAGGAAGGTGGAGCTATCGCCTTACGATACCATCAGCATGATATACACATCCGGCACGACCGGGTTCCCGAAAGGGGTCATGCTGACGCATTACAATCTGGTAAACAATGGATTCGGCATGGGCGATAGGATGCGTTTCAGCGAGAAGGATCGGCTGCTGATCGTGGTGCCGCTGTTCCACTGTTTCGGGTGCGTGCTGGGCGTGATGTCCAGTTTGACGCACGGCACGACCATGGTGCTGATGGAACGGTTCCATCCAGAGCGCGAGATGGAGATGCTTGTCGCCGAGAGATGCACGGCGGTGCACGGGGTGCCGACGATGTTCATCGCGATGCTCGAGCATCCGCGTTTCGATCAGTTCGATTTCTCGCGCTTGAGAACGGGGATCATGGCGGGTTCGCCCTGCCCGATCAAGTCGATGCGGGACGCGATCAACAAGATGCATCTGACCGAGCTGACGATTGTGTTCGGACAGACGGAGACCTCGCCCGGCATGACGCAGACGCGCGCGGACGACTCCGCGGAGCTTAGGGTGAGCACGGTGGGGTTCCCGCTGCCGCACGCGCGGGTGAGGATCGTCGATCCCGAGACGAACGTCGAGCAGCCGGACGGCACGCCCGGCGAGTTCGTGGGCAAAGGGTATAACCTAATGAAGGGTTATTACAAGATGCCGGAGGCGACAAGGGCGGTGATCGACGAGAGCGGCTGGCTGCACACGGGGGATATCGGGGTGAGGATGCCGAACGGGTACTTTAAGGTGACGGGGCGGCTGAAGGATATGATCATCCGGGGCGGCGAGAATATATATCCCAGAGAGATAGAGGAGTTCATGTATACGCACCCGGCGGTGCGGGACGTGCAGGTGGTGGGCGTGCCGGACGCGAAGTACGGCGAAGAGGTGCTGGCGTTCGTCGCGCTGCGCGAGGGAGCGGAGGTTACCGCGCCGGAATTGATCGAGTTTGTGAGGAACGGCATGTCTCGGTACAAGTCGCCCCGGTATGTGGAGTTCATCGACGAGATGCCCATGAACGCCGCTGGGAAGATACTCAAGTACAAACTGCGCGAATGGGGCATAGAGCGCCTGCGGCTCGAAGACGCGGCGAAGATCGAAACGGCGTGATGAAGGATTGCGCGCGCGGTATCGTTATATATGAAAGGGGATGATCGAATGCGTTTATATCGTAATATACGTCCGCGAGTATTGGCTGCGGCGCTGGCGGCGATGTGCCTGGTGGGCGCGCTGCCCGCGCAGCGGTCGGTCGCGGAAGAGGCCGCCACCCTGCCCGAGGCGATCGAGTTGTATTATTTTCACGAGACGGTATGCGGATCGTGCGACGGAGCTAAGGAATTCATCGACCTCTACAATGAAGAGCTTACCCCTGAAGACCGGGCGCTTTACCCCGTGAAGATTTATCCGTACAATATCTATCAGCGCGGAGGCAAGGAGACGTTCGCGGACACGCTCGCGCGGTTCGGACACTCGACGGAGAACCTATCTTATCCAGTATTGATGATCAACAGCAAGCTGTTCTCCGGAATCGAGTCGATCCGGTCCAATCTGCGCGAGGCGTTCCTCACGGCTGGCGAGGACATATTCGTCAACGAATACGTCTACAACAAACTGACCGAACCGGAGGATATCTTCGCGCGTATCGCGATAAACCCCGAACACTCGACGGCGCTGTATTTCTACCGGATCACCTGCGACGAATGCGGAGCAACGAAGCCGTTCATCGATTCTCTGCCGGAAACCGTTCAAGCGGACGGCACTGACGCACCGCTGGACGTCATCCTACTCAACACGCGATCCGGCAACGTGCGCGACATATTGTATGAATTATTCGATCGGTACGACGTGCCCGACGAAAACCGCACGGTGCCGATCGTGTTCCTTGCCGACGGTTATCTTTGCGGACAAGAGCAAATCGAGACAAACCTGCTTCAGGATTTGCAAGACGGCAAGGGCTTGAACTTCACATTAAGCAGCCAAACCGAGGCGGACTAAGTCCAACCGTTACAGGATCCCTTTAGCGTCGAACAATCGCTCGCTGCCGGGGAAGCGCTCGGCAATCGCGTCGTACGCTTCCTTGGCGTTGACCCTGCGCATGCCGTCGCTGTGCGCGTCCGTGGCTAGATAGTCGATCAGCCCATCGCCCAGCAGTTTATCTATATAGCGTTTAGCGAAGAATCCCGGTGGCTTTATTATCGTACCGCAATTGACCTGTAGTTTAGCGCCCGCCGCTTTCAGCTCGGTTATGCGCTCAAACCTTTTATACAGGCACTCGAACCGCTCTATATGCGCCAGCACCGCGATCCGCCCGACATACGCCAGGCGGCGTATCGCGGACAGTATCGCGTCATACTTCACGTCCGGGAAAAACTCAACCAGCACATGCCTCGATCCAGCCAGGCTTGGTATCCTCGCGTCCTCGAGCATCCGCTCCGTCACGCCCTCGGCATACATGATCTCGCATCCAGGATATAGCGTTATGCCCAGTTCCAGCTTCAGGCTTAACGCGTTCGCCTTGTCCAGCGTTTCCTTATACCTATCCAGCGGAAACGCCTTCACAGCCGGATCGGCGTGAGGCGTGGCGATGATCCTCGTGATCCCGTTATCGCGGGCGCGGCGCAGCATCGCTTCCGTTGTATCCCAGTCCCGGGAACCGTCGTCCAGCCCGGGCAGCAGATGGCAATGAATATCAGCAAGCGGCATAGTTATCACACATCGATCGTCACTCGTTCGCGGCTTGCTTCTTCTCGTAGTAACCGCTGCTGTAGTGGCTGTAATACGTTCGGTAGTAATGCTTCTTCGCGCTGTGCGTATCGAACAGCACCTTGTTGAGCACCGCGCCCAGGATCGGGCAGCCGGTCTTGACTATCTGCGTCTTAGCGTCGAGCAGTTCGCGGCGGCCTATCGTGTTGTTGGTTACGACGAAGACCGTGCCGTCGATATGTCTGGCTATCTCCGCCGAATCGATTATCAGGCCGATGGGCGGCGAGTCGAACAGCACCAGATCGAAGTTGGATTTCAGATACTCTATAAGCTGCGGCAGACGCGGCGTGTTCAGCAGCGCGAGCGAGTTCGCGACCTCGTGACCGTGAAAGACCATGTACGCGTTGGGTATGTTGGTCTGGTATAATATATCCGCGCATTCGCATTGACTGGCGAGATACTGCGCCAGTCCTTGCGGGCGGTGCGCGGTGCGGATGCCGTAGCGGCTGATGAGCATCGAGCGGCGCATGTCCGCGTCAACCATCACGACCGACTTGCCCAGCCCCGCCAGCGCGCGCATCAGGCTTAGAGTCAGGAATGACTTGCCTTCGCCCGAGCGGCAGCTTGTCAGCATCACGCTCTTGATGTCCGGACCCGCGAACGATAGATTGGTGCACAGCGTGTTGAGCGCTTCAGTACAAGGATAATCCAGCTCCGGGAGTTGCGTTATGTCGGCCTGCTTCATGCCGCGCCTTCCTTTCCATCCTTAGCCCTATCGATTTTAACGGTCTTTGCCTTGCGCGAGGTATAGTAACCGTGGTGCGCGTGCGTCGCGCCCAGCATCGGCATGACCGCCAGCGTGGGTACCCCGACGTACTTGGCCAGGTCGTCGGAGGATTTTACCTTATCGTCCATAACGAACATCAGGAATATCACGCCTATCGCCGCGAACGCGCCCACCACGCCCCCAATGATCACGTTGCGCGTCTTGTTCGGGCTTACGGGTATCAGCGACTCCTGCGCCTCGGACAGCACGGTCGGTTCCTCCATCTTGAACCGCTCCTTGACCGTCTGCCGGACGATCGAGGAGAACGAGTTGGCGATGCTCATCGCCTCCATCGCGTCCTCCGAGCGCACGGATATGTAGAGTATGCGCGTGTTGGCGGGGTTGGTGAGCGTGATCATCTTGCCCAGCTCGTCCACCGTGTAAGGCAGAGCCAGCCGGATGATGACCTCCTCGTTTACCTCGCGCACCTTGAACAGCTCTTGATAGTCGTTCGTCAACTGGGAGCCGATCTGCAGGTCCTGCAGGTTCAGCGCGGAGTCCTTGGTCATCACGTATATCTTCGCGGTAGACTCGTATATCGGGTGCGCGATAAAAAAGCTGTATATGCCCACCAGCACCGCCGCGGTTACAGCCGCGCCGACGATATACCAGATGTTCTCTATCATGCGATAGAACAACTCCAGCAGGTCTATCTCCGATTCAGTATCCTGCCCGGCGACTTCGCGCATATCCGCTTGCCGCAGCCCGATATCCTTCAGATCCGCTACATTCTCTGGCATAATTATCCCAACCTATTTTTTATTTTGTGACAGCCGCCACTTCTTCAGCGAACGTTTCCAGCACCCATTCGGTCGTCGCCTGTTCGTCAGGCCAGAAGGCCATAAACCCGTCCGGCTCGACGACGTGCTCGCCCGGCAGGGTCTCCATCGGCCCCGCCTCGTAGCTCATCGCCTTATAAGCCTCGTTGACCATGCGCCCGCGCGACATATTGGATACCAGAGTATCCCCCAGCGCGTCGAACAGCCTGTCGATCCAATTAACGTCGGCGTGCACCTTTTCCGATATATTGTCGGCGAGGGAGTTCAGGTACGCGCGCTGCCGCCTCATGCGCGACTCGTTTGTGCCGTCGCCGATCGTCATGCGCGTGCGCACAAACCAAGCGGTCTGTTCGCCGTGCAGTGTGACGGTCGCGCCCGGAACGAAATCGGGATCGAACTGGGTCAAGTCGTCCTCCAGCGTAACCGTAACGCCGCCAACGGAATCGTTCAGCAGCGGGATGCCGTCCAGATTCATTGCCACGTAGAAATCTATGCCTATCCCCAGCAGCCAGCGGCTGACGGCCTCGACGGTCAATTCCGCGCTCTGTTGTCCGCCTTCGCCGAAGGCGTGGGACAGGGTAATGCGCTGGATACGCGTGCCCGTCACATTGCCCAGCACGCCCAGCGTGGTAATCTCCGCCATCGTGTCGCGGTCGATCATCAGCCGTTCTATCCTTTTGTTGCTGTGATCCACCACGAACAGCATCAGGAAGTCGGCCTGTCCGCCGCTGCGGTATCTATAGAGCAGGCTTTCCTCTGTATCCGTCCCGGTTTTATCAATACCCATGAACAATATCGTTGTTATATCGTCTTTATAAACGTATTCCTTATCCTTGTAAGCTACGCGGCGCGCGAACGTGTTCAAGGACGAATAGCCCTTCATCTCGACTGTCGGATACGCCGCTACTTCGAGCCCGCGCGCGTAGCGATAAACCGTCACCAGCGCGACGGCAACCAGCACGAGGCTGACCAGGGTTATGATGAGCGACTTGCGATCAAAACGTTTCTTATCCATAAACTTTCCAGACATCGCGGCGGCTACTGTAGAGCCGCCGCGATATTGTAATCAGCTTAAGCTATCCAGCCGTTCGATCAATATACGACGGCCAGGAGGGTCGGGCTGAGCGTGTAGATGTTCTGCGGAACGGTGAACTCTACGCGGGTGGCATACGCGGAGAAGGGATCCTTGACAACCTTCGCGCCAACGGGATGCCAGCCGACGGCTCCGCCGCTAACAACGCCCAGAACGATAACAACGGGTTGGCCGAGCTTGAAGTTGGTGCCGAAGCTCCATTGGAATCTGCCGCTGCTGAACGTGCCGCCAAACTTGACGGGGATGATTTCAGCAATGGTCGTTACCGGTCCGAACGACAGGATCTGCGCGCGGACGGTCGGGCTGAAATACGCGATGCCGGCTACTGCCGACGCTTTGCTCAGTTCCGCTTCGGCGGCTGCGGCGGTTGCCGCGTCCGGCGTGCCGGATACGGAGCCGTTATCCGATACTTGCCCGTTTACGCCTGGCAGCGAGTACAGATCAATGAGCGTCGGGCTCGTCGCAAACGCGCTCGTGCTTACCAACAGCATCAGCGCCATCAGCAATGACGCAACCTTGATGTTCTTTTTCATAGTTCCTCCTTCATTTGGCATATCCATGCCCGGCAATCTTCTGCGATAGATTTAGGCGCTCCAGCGCCCGGTTTTGGGATACCGCCATTGTCTGTTGATTCGTGTCCACAGTTAATTCAGGCAGCCATCCGCGGCCGTGCCGACTCCACCTCCCCGCCGCCCGGCTTGCGTCGAACAGCTCGTATTCCAGGGATATCACTACAGCCGCATCTGACGCCCTCGAGGATGAGAATACCACGCCATAATGCGCCTGTCACCTGGCAGGTGCGCCTGACCTTGCCAACCGATAACGCTAACAGTCCCCTCCCCCCAGCGGACCACGCAACGCCATCGTAAGTGCCAGCCCATCCGGCATATGAGCATGAACGCGATTCCCTAACATTTGTCATTTCCGGACACGACTTGCAATAATGGTATATTATCACATTCGTCAGAGCCTGTCAACACATTAGCGAAATTTACCATTAACAAAACTCCGCCAGCCGCTTAACGGCCTCGAGCATCGCCGCCTCGACGGACTCCGCAGCCGGACCGCCTGGCAAATTTCTCCTGGCAACGCAGGATTTCATCGATAAAGCTTCATACGCGTCCTCGTCGAACAGCTGAGAAAACTCGCGCAGTTCGTCCAGCGTCAAGTCGGTTATGCCGCACTCGCGGCTGGCGCACGCGCGCACTATCCCGCCTACGACTTCGTGAGCCTCGCGGAACGGCATGCCCTTCCCGGCGAGATAATCCGCCGCGTCGGTCGCGTTCGTGAACCCGTCCGACGCGCGCCGCGCCATGCGCTGGGTGTGGAACGCCGCCGTCGCCAGCATCCGCTCCAGTATGCGCGCGCAGTTATCCAGCGTATCCAGCGCGTCGAACAGCGGCTCCTTGTCCTCCTGCATATCCTTGTTGTACGCCAGCGGAAGCCCCTTCATCGTGACGAGCAGCGAGAGCAGTCCGCCGTACACGCGCCCCGTCTTGCCTCGTATCAACTCCGCCGCGTCGGGGTTTTTCTTTTGCGGCATCATGCTGGAGCCGGTCGCGTACGCGTCCGATATAGTAATGAAGCGGAACTCCAGCGACGACCATAGCGCAAGCTCCTCGCACAACCTGGAGAGATGCATCATGCACACCGAACAGGCGTACATCGTGTCCAGCACATAATCCCGATCCGACACCGCGTCCAGGCTGTTCGCGCTGATCCGCGAGAAACCCAACAGCTCCGCCACCCTCGCGCGATCCAGCGGATACGTCGTACCAGCCAGCGCGCCGCTGCCCAGCGGCGACACGTCCGCCGCGTCCCTCGCGCGGGCGAATCTCTCCATGTCGCGCAGAACCATCTCGACATACGCCATCATGTGATGCGCTAGCGTGACCGGCTGCGCGCGCTGAAGATGCGTGTAGCCCGGCATGATCGATTCGGTATGCCTGCGCGCGATGGACAGCATCGTTTCAGCCAGCGTTTTCAGCCGCGATATCGACGAGCCGCACGCGTCCTTAACGTACATGCGCGTGTCCAGCGCGATCTGATCGTTCCGGCTGCGCCCCGTATGCAGGCGCTTGCCCGCCTCGCCGATCCGCTCCGTCAGCAAGGCCTCTATATTCATATGGATATCCTCCGCGTCAACGCGCCAGGCTATCCTGCCCGCGTCCGCGTCGGATAGGATTCCGCGCAGGCCGTCAACGATCGCGCGCGCGTCCGCGGCGGATATGATCCCCTGTTCGCCGAGCATCGTCGCGTGCGCGATCGAGCCTTGAATATCCTGGCGGTACAGCCGCCGATCGAACCGGATCGACGCGTGGAAATCATCCATCCAAGCGTCGGTCTCGCGGTCGAACCCGCCGCCCCATAGTTTCGCGCTGGCGCGGTTTTCGTTGCGCATCGTAGACACCTCAAAACGTATCTGCCACAGTGGAAGCTCCCACGCCGCTAGCGGCTGGTAAGCCTCGCTGCCGCTAGCATTGAGTAAACCCCCGCGTCACCCCTTCTGCTTAGCCATAGCCGCGACTTTCAGCGGCAGTCCAAACAGATTGATGAACCCCTCGCTATCCTTATGGTTATACAACTCTTTGCTGTCGCCGAACGTCGCGATCTCCTCGCTGTACAGCGAGTGCGGCGAACGCACCCCCGCCGGAATGATATTCCCTTTGAACAGTTTCAGTTTGACGTCCCCGGTCACGTTTCTTTGCGTAACCTCTACGAACGCGTCCATCGCTTCCCTTAACGGGGTGTACCAGCATCCGTCGTACACCAATTCCGCGTAGCGCAGAGCCAGCTGCTCCTTATAATGCGCCGTCGCGCGATCCAGCGCGATCGACTCCAGTTCGCGGTGCGCTTCATATAATAACGCGCCGCCGGGGGTCTCGTACACGCCTCGGCTCTTGATCCCGACCAGACGATTCTCGACCAGATCGGCAACGCCTACGCCGTGCCTCGCGCCGATAGCGTTCAGCCTCTCCACCAAATCGACGGGCGCGAGCTTCTCGCCGTTGACAGCCGTTGGATTCCCTTTATCAAAGGAGATGGTCGCGTACTCGGCCACGTCGGGAGCGTCCTCTATCTTGCTGACGATCAGCAGCATATCCTCCGGCGGCTCGTTCCACGGGTCTTCCAGATCCGCGCCTTCATGGCTGAGATGCCACAGGTTGCGATCCATCGAGTAAGGACGATCCTTCTTGACCGGCACGTCTATGCCGCGCGCGTTCGCGTAATCGATCTCTTCCTCGCGCGTCTTGATATCCCACACGCGCCACGGCGCGATTATCTCCATGAACGGCGCGAACGCCTTGATGGTCAACTCGAACCGCACCTGATCGTTTCCCTTGCCCGTCGCGCCGTGGCAGATAGCGTCGCATCCCTCCCGAAGCGCGATCTCGACCAGCCGCTTCGCTATCAGCGGCCGCGCGAAACTCGTGCCCAGCAGGTACTTGCCCTCGTAGACCGCGCCGGCCTTCAACGTCGGATAGATGAAATCCGTCACGAATTCCTCGCGCAGATCCTCTATGAACAGCTTGCTCGCCCCGGTGCGCTTGGCCTTCTCGTGCAGCGGCTCCAACTCGTCGCCCTGCCCAACGTCCGCCGCCATGCATATGACCTCGCAGTCATAGTTTTCCTTCAGCCACGGTATGATGATCGAGGTATCCAGCCCGCCGGAATACGCCAGCAGGATTTTACGCTTAGCCATAATCGGCCTCCTTAATACGGCAGCCATATATTTTCCAACGCGGATCATTATAAACGCGCGCGCGCGGTTTTGCAAGACGCGCCGCGCTAAGCGTCACACGTCGTCGAATATGCCGCCGTCCAGCGCGTTTCGCGCCGCGAGTATATACTTCGCCGTGTCCAGCGGGTTAACGCCTCGGCGCGGGCAGACCAGCTCCGGATCGGGCGCGCGGTCTTTATATCCGTGCAGACGGCGGGTCATCGCGCCCCTGCCGCGCGTGATAGCCGCCAGCCGCGTGTGGAAATCCAGCGACGACGCGGTCGGCGCGAGCGCGGTCATGCGCAGCAGATCGCCTCTCGGCCTCGCGTCGATCGTCTCGCCGCGCATCGCGGTTATCTCGCTCTGGACGCGTCCCGCGCACTCGGCGGGTATCGTGATATCTATTGAAAGGATCGGCTCCAGCAGCACGGGCTTGCCGCGTCTTAACCCGTCCATCAGCGCGACGGGCGACGCCACGATGAAATCCAGCGGATGGGTGTGGATCAGGTGATGCTCGCCTCCGGTCAGCGTTATCTTTATATCGTCTACGGGCCAGCCCAGTATGCCCTGCCTTAACGCGGCGGGCAGCGCCTGCTCGATCTGATGCTGATACCTCGTGGCGATCTCGCGCGCGGGCACGACGGAATCATACCGGATACCAGCGCCGCGCGGCAGCGGCTCCAGATCGAATCGTATAACCGCCCAGCAGGGCTTGGGCATTGTGTACGCGTAGAACCCGACCGCCGGCTCCGCTATCGTCTCATGATGGACAATATGCGGCGGACCAAACCGCGCCATTACGCCGAACCTCGTGCGGAGCCACTCCTCCAATACCTCCAACTGAACCGCGCCCATCACGCGCACATGCGGATCGCCGCCCAGCGTCTCGGCGCGCAGTAACGGATCCTCGCTGGCTAGCGTATCCAGCGCGAGGCGCAGAGCCTCTCTTTGAGCGGGATCAACGGGCGTGACCTTCGCCAGCAATAACGGCTGCGCGAACGCGCCGTTCCTCTCGTCGGACATATCCGGAGCGGCTCGTTTGGGCAGACGCTCCGCGTCGCCGATCGTCATGCCCGCGCGCGCCTCTTTAAACCCCATTATCGAGGCCGCGCCTCCGGCGGTCAACTCTCCCAGATCAGAACCGCGTCCGGATAGCTCGATCGTGCGAATCTGCGCTATCTTGTAATCCACCGTCTTAGCGGGCGCGCCTCGGTACGCGGGCGGGATGGTCAGCGTTATCGTGTCGCGATTGCGCAGCGATCCCTCGAATAACCGCGCGTGAGCCGCCCGGCCTTGGCTCTGGCTGTTGTCTATCGCGAATATGATCCCCGCAGGACTCGCCGACGGATCCCCGGACGGCTCCGGCAGGTAATATGTGATCGCGTCCAGCAGTTCCGCTACGCCTTCGCCCTTCAGCGCGCTGCCCATGAACGCCGGATGAGCCTTGCCCGCGCGCGCGTACCCGCGCAGCGACCCGCGCAGACGATCCCGCTCAACCCGTCTCCCTTCGACAAACGCGTCCAGCATATCCTCGTCGAAGTCGGCCAGGCATTCCAAAACGCTCGCGGGGTCCGACGCGTCCGTTACCCCCGCGCCCAGCGAGACGCGCGCCGCCGCGATCGTCGCTTTGCCGTCCGCGTCCGCCATGTCGCACTTATTGACGAATATTATGAACGGCAGGCCGTAATCCTCCAGCGCGCGGTATAATCTCTCGGTTTGCGGACGCACGCCTTCCGCCGCGCTTATTATCAGCGCTGCGCCGTCCAGTGCCCAGAACGCGCGCTCCACCTCCGACGCGAAGTCGGTGTGCCCCGGCGTATCTATCACATGGATATCAACGCCGCGCCAGCGCATCGAGACCATCGCCGCGCGGACGGTGATCCCGCGCCTGCGCTCCACGTCCAGCGAATCGGTGTGCGCGGTGCCCAGATCGACCGCACCGGCCTCGCGGATCGTTCCGGTCAGCTGCAGCATGCGCTCGGTCAGCGTGGTCTTGCCCGCGTCCACGTGCGCGAAGATACCTATGTTGCGCCGCGAACGCGCCGTTGTGCCGTTAGGATCGCTCATCGGTTCGATCGTATAGCAGCGGGGATTTATTGTCAATAGCCCGCTCGCCAATTGATAGCCGCGCCGCGTTATGATATAGTATAAGCAATCCACTAGCAACGTCGGAGGAAAGCGGCAATATGGCTTCATTCACCAAACGCACCCACACCTGCGGGGAACTAACCGCGAAACAGGCGGGACAAACCGCGACCTTGAACGGCTGGCTCGATAACATACGCGACCTGGGCGCGATGGCTTTCTTTGTGATACGCGACTTCTACGGCGTGACGCAGGCTGTCGCGCGAACGCCGGAACTGCTCGAGAAACTGCGCTCGATCCCGATCGAGTCTACCGTGTGCGTAACGGGCGCGGTCGTGCCGCGCGAAAGCCCGAACCCCCGTCTGCCCACCGGCGCGATCGAGCTGATCCCCGCTCAACCCGAAGACATAGAGCCGCTGGGATTATGCGTGGAGCCGCTGCCCTTCGCGGTCTCAACCTCGCGCGACAACCGCGAGGATTTGCGGCTTAAGTACCGCTTCCTCGACCTGCGCAACCCCGTTAACCAGCAGAGGATCGCGCTGCGTTCGCGCGTGATCGACTCCATACGGCGGCACATGCGCGCGCAGGGCTTCCTCGAGATACAAACCCCCATCCTGACCAGCTCGTCGCCGGAGGGCGCGCGCGATTATATCGTGCCCAGCCGCGTGCATCCGGGAAAATTCTACGCGCTGCCTCAAGCCCCGCAGCAGTATAAACAGCTGCTGATGACCTCCGGTTTCGACAAATACTTTCAGATCGCGCCGTGTTTCAGGGACGAGGACGCGCGCTCGGATCGTTCGCCGGGCGAGTTCTATCAGCTGGATATGGAGATGGCGTTCGCGGATCAAGAGGATGTGTTCGCGGCGATAGAACCCGTGCTATACGAAGTGTTCCGCGAGAACACCGACGCGGACGTGACCCTGCCCCCGTTCCCGCGCATACCATACTCGAAGGCGCTGGCGCGCTACGGCTCCGATAAACCCGACCTGCGCAACCCTTTGGTTATAGAGGACGTGACCGCGCTGTTCGCGGACGGCGCGCCGCCGTTCTTCGAGGGCAAGCAGATACGCGCGATAGCCGTCGATCGGTTCGCGAAGACGCGCAGGTTCTTTGACGCGCTGGGCGTTTATATGAAGGAACAGGGCGCGTCCAACGCGTACTGGTTCAGGCTGGACGACGCGGGCGCGGTTACGGGAGGCATAGCCAACGCGCTGATGGCCTGCCCCGCCAGCGTGCGCGCCGGACTCGTCTCGATGCTGGGGCTTCAGCCGGGCGCGGCGGTCGTGCTGATCGCGGAGCCAAAGGAGTCTATCGTCCGTCTGGCTGGTCTGGCTCGCGCCAGGATGGGCGCGGAGTTAGGCTTAATCAACGAAAACCAATTCAAATTCTGTTGGATCGTAGACTTCCCGATGTACGAAAGGGACGAGGAAACAGGTTCGATCATGTTCGGGCACAATCCTTTCTCGATGCCGCAGGGCGGCCTGGACGCGCTCAACACGATGGAGCCTCTCGATATCCTCGCCTATCAGTATGATATCGTTTGCAACGGTATAGAGTTATCCAGCGGCGCGGTTCGCAACTACGATCCTTCGACGATGATCCGCGCGTTCGAGATCGCGGGATTCGATCAAGACGTTGTCGCCAGCCAATTCCCCGCGCTGTACAACGCGTTCCGGTTCGGCGCGCCGCCGCACGCTGGGATAGCCCCGGGCGTGGATCGCATCGTGATGCTTTTGGCGGGCGAGCCGAACATCCGCGAGGTCATAGCGTTCCCGATGAACAAGAGCGCGCAGGAGCCGATGATGGGCAGCCCCTCGCGCGTTACGGAGAAACAATTGCGCGAGGTTCACATCAAGCTTCGCGAGCCGTCGCCGCCGGGTGGTTGAGCCCGGGGCACAGCGGAGGGTATATGCCGGCTATACGAGCGTCCGCCGAGGATTATCTTGAGAATATACTCGTCATCAGCCGCGCGCGCGGGGTCGTGCGGTCGATCGATATCGCCTCTGAGATGGGGTTTTCCAAACCCAGCGTCAGCGTCGCGATGAAGAAGCTGCGCCAGTCCGGTTACATCGCCGTAGACGAGGATGGATTCATCACGCTGACCAGCAAGGGACGCGTCGCGGCGGAGGCGGTGCTTGATAGGCACGCGACGCTGCACACCTGGCTGCGCAGGATCGGCGTGCCCGACGAGATCGCGGCGACCGACGCCTGCAGGCTGGAACACATACTAAGCGCGGAGACCTACGCCGCGATCAAAAGGATCGCGGAGGAGTCCTCGGATGGACGGGGATTGGGTTAACTTAGGGGAATGGTTTCCTCCGCCGATTCGCGCGAATATTTCCTCTGTGTTTTAGAACGCACCCTCCGCCGCTTTGCGGCGGAGGGTGCGTTCCCAATGCGCGCCGCTCGAAGCGGCGTGCCTCTGCGCTCAATACCTGGCGATGATCAATCGCAGATTCTGCAGCGCGTACTGCAGCGAGGCCGCGCTGCCGTTGCTGTACAGCGTCTGCTCGGCCAGCGTGATCGCCTCCGCGAACGTCCTGAAATCCTCCGTTGACAGCGTGTATCCAACGTTCGCCAGCTTCGCGTAACCCTCCGATATCAACGCCTGCGCCTCCGCGATAAGATACGCGTCGGGCGGCGCTCCTTCAGCGGACGGTATCGACCAGATATACTGTTCATACGCGGGCGAGGTGTGCGCCGTGCAGCGCATATTGTTAAGCACCGCGTCCATCTCGTTCACGCCGCCCGTGATCTGAAGCGACGCGTACTTGCCCAGATATTTCTCGATCGTGCTCTTGAACGATCGCGTATAGTTATATAGTGGATGCCCATACGGTATGAATACGGCCGACGCGGCCTTGACGGACGGACAGTATTCGGTCGCGATAAGCCCCGTCTCCGCGCATATGTCGTACTTCTGATGCATCGGGCAGGGCGCGGTCGGCTGCGTCCCGTTCTTCCAATAATCCGTTACGACGGAGTACCCGTTTATGTCCGCGCGGCACGCGTCCGTCGCCAGCATCCCCGATACGCAGCACGTCGTCACCTGCACCAGCCCGACCTCCTCCGGCGACGCGTCGATGATCTCGCGGTTGGATAGATTCTTAGCCGCGTGGATCTCCTTCATGAACGCCTGCCATAACGGCGCGGCGTAGTCTCCGCCCGTCGCGTTGGAGGTAAGCGCCTTGTAGTTGTCGTGCCCGATCCACACCGCGCCCGAGTACCAGCCCGTCATCCCGGCGAAGAACACGCCCTTGTAATCGCTGTTGGTGCCCGTCTTGCCGCCCACCGTCTGCCCGCTGATCTTCGCGGACGTACCCGTTCCATCCCTCACGGCCTCTTTGAGCATATCGGCGATCATCCACGCCGTGGACGGCTGGAACACCTGCCGCTTCTCCTGCGAGACGCGCGTGTCCAGGATAACGTTCCCTCCCGCGTCTATCACGCGCGAGAATGACGCGGGCTGCAGATATACGCCGTTGTTCGCGATAGCGCCAAACGCGACCGACATCTGGATCGGGGTCACGCCCGACGATCCCAGCGCCAGCCCGTAACCGTCCTTGTTGATGTTGCGGTCGTCCACGCCCAGCAGTTTCAGGAACGTGTACGCGTTCTCTACACCTACGTAGTTGGTCAGCGCCTGCGCCGCCGATGTGTTGTGAGACGTGCGCATCGCGCGGCGGAGCGTCTCCGCGCCCGTGTAACCGCCGCCGCCATAGTTCTGCGGAAACGAGTCCTCGCCCTCGCTGTTCTTCCAGCCGGGGATCGGTATGGGCATGTTGAACACCACGCTCGCCGGGGACGCGCCCAGCTCCAGCGCCGGAGCGTACACGGTCAGCGGCTTGATCGACGAGCCGACCGGCATACGCATCTCCCACGCGCGGTTGAGCGTCAAGCGCTGAGTCGGCGCGTACCGTCCGCCCGCGATAGCCTTAAGCTCTCCCGTCCTGTAATCGTAAACCGCAGCAGCCGCTTGAGGCTGGGGTATCTCCGTGTACGTGCCGTCCGCGTTCCGCGCGCGGTATATATTGTCGCTGGGATCGCGCAGGCGGGGATAATCCTTCCACTCCGCCAGCGTTTTCTCAAGGATGTTCTGTATCTGCGGATCAACGCACAGATAGATGCTGTAACCGCCCGTGCGCAGCATGCTCTCTATCTTGCTGCGGTTCGCGGACGTGTCCTCATAGCGGTAGACCTCCAGCATCCGCGTGACCACGTCGTGCAGAGCGTATTCCACATAATATGTGTATTTATATATTGGCTCATTGCTGCCCGGCGCGTTGCGCTCCACGCTGGCGGTCGCTGTGTTCAGCGCGTCCTGATACTCACTCTGGGTGATGAATTGATTCTCATACATCACCCTTAACACATAGTCCGTGCGGCTGTTCGTAATGCCCGCGCTCTGGGACTCGCCGGTGTTGCGCGTGTAGAAATTCCTTCTGGGATTATAGTAATACGGGTTGCGCGTCACCCCGGCGAGCATCGCGCACTCGCGCAGCGTCAGATCTTTCAGATCCTTGCCGAAATAACCATACGCGGCGGTCTTTACGCCGTAATAATTCTCGCCCAAATATATCGTGTTGAGGTAGGACTCGAGTATCTGCTCCTTGGAATAGCGCGCCTCCAGCTCCATCGCCAGGTACGCTTCCTGTATCTTCCGTTTATACGACTGCTCCGCGCTTAACATGCGCTGTTTGATCAGCTGCTGCGTGATCGTGGAGCCGCCCTGCGTGGAGCCGTGGGTCAGGTTGCTCACGAACGCGCCCAGTATGCGCTTGACGTCCACGCCCGCGTGCTGATAGAACCGCTCGTCCTCAACAGCCACGAACGCGTGCTGGAGCATCAACGGTATCTCGTTGATGCTGACCAGAACGCGATCCTCCGCGCCCTTGTAATCCATAATAAGATTCCCAGCGGAATCATAAATGAACGAGGTCTGAGCCTGGTCGTCGAAGCTGCCCACGTCCAGATCCGGCGCGGTCTCGACATACGCCTTCGCTATGCCAATGATCACGCCCACCCCTGCCAGCGCAGCCGCCAGTATCATCAGCGCGGCAATCTTCACGCACGTCGCCAGCGTGGACAGCAGGAAACTGCCGCTGCGCACCCTCGGCACGAATATCGAGGCTCTGACGGGTTTGTCTATAATCGGCTGCATAACGACCTCCGGATGAATCCTTGTCGATATATAGACGTATAACAAACGCGGCTTCATCCAGCCTCAACGCCCGGCGCGGCAGTGTTTACAATATCCGCCCCACGCTCCCGCGCGGTTATCCCTTCGCCCGAATCCTCGCGCGCAGTATCTTCCCGCTGACCGTCTTGGGCAGTTCGTCCGTGAAGTCGATCACGCGCGGATACTTATACGGCGCGGTCACGCGCTTGACGTGCGTCTGCAGATCCCTCTTGAGCGCCTCCGACGCGACATATCCCTTCGCCAGCACCACCGTGGCTTTCACAGCCTGGCCCCGATCCGCGTCCGGGACGGCGGTCACGGCGCATTCCAGCACGGCGGGATGTTCCAGCAGCGCGGACTCCACCTCAAACGGCCCGATCCTGTACCCCGACGACTTGATGACGTCGTCTCCGCGTCCGATGAACCAGTAATACCCGTCCTCATCCTTCCACGCCATATCCCCGGTGTGGTACATGCCGTTCGCGAACGCTTCAGCCGTGCGCGCTGGATCGCGGTAGTATCCCTTGAGCAATCCGGGAGGTCTGCCTTTACCCAGCCTGACCACTATCTCGCCTTCCTCGCCCACCTCCGCGCTCTCGCCGTTTTCGTTGATCAGGTCGATATCGTACTGCGGAGACGGGAATCCCGTCGAGCCGGGGCGCGGCGGGGTCCACTTGCTGTTCATCAGCAGCGGCGTGGTCTCGCTCTGCCCGAAGCCCTCCATCAGCCGAACGCCTGTAGCTTTTAGGAATTGGTTGTACACCTCCGGGTTGAGCGGTTCGCCGGCTACGTTCGCCCAACGCAGAGCGGACAGATCCCACCGCGATAAATCCTCTTTAATAAGGAAGCGCAGTATGGTCGGCGGCGCGCAGAAATGCGTGACACGGTGCTTGGCGAGCATGTCCAGCAGTTCTTTCGGATTGAATCTGTCAAAATCATAAACGAACAGGCACGCGCCGCATATCCACTGTCCGTACATCTTGCCCCATCCGGCCTTAGCCCAGCCCGTATCCGCCACCGCCATATGCAGCGACGAGTCGTCCGCGTTGTGCCAGAACGCGGACGTAGCCAGCTGGCCCAGCGGGTACGTGAAGTCGTGCGCGACCATCTTGGGCATGCCCGTCGTACCGGACGTAAAGTACATCAGCATAATATCGTCGTTGGCGGGCGGATCGCCGGGAGGCGTGAAGTCGCGGGACGATTCAGCGCACAGGCGGGTGAAGTTGATCCACCCCGGACGATCCTCCAGCACGCACATCGTATGCGCCAGCGTGGAGCACCGATCCCGCGCCGCGTCGATCTCGCCCAGTATATACGGATCGTTAACGGACAGTATCGCCTTGACCCCGGCGGCCTCGCAGCGGTACTCAACGTCCTTGCGCGTCAACTGATGCGTAGCCGGGATGATCACGCAGCCCAGCTTGCACAGCGCGGGCGCGGCGATCCAGTACTCATACCGCCGTTTCAGCGTTACCATCACCGCGTCGCCTTTTTTAAGACCCAGCGAGCGCAGAGCGTTAGCGGCGCGATCCGACTCGCGCGCGATCTGCCCGAACGTGAAGCGGCGTTCCTCTCCGGCTGGATTGGTCCACAGCAGCGCGGGCTTATCCGGCTCTATCCGCGCGTACTCGTCCACAATATCATATCCGAAGTTGAACCGATCGGGTATATCAAGCCTAAACCCCTTCTCGAACTCATCCTGCGTGCGGAAGTTAAGGCGCGTGTATCGCTCGGCGAGCATCGGCGTCGCTCCTTGTTTGCATCGTTATGGGATAACAATCGCCAGCATATTCACATCCTCGCCGCCCGCGGCCTGAAGCGCGTGCGGATGCGACGAGTCAAAGTAGACCGAATCGCCGGGACGCAGCGTAACGTCCTTATCGTCTATGCGAAGGCGAAGCAATCCGGACAGCACGTAGTCGAACTCCTGACCCTCGTGCGCGCTCTGGATCAGATCCCGGTTCGCGCCGACCTTGACCACCACGTGCAAAGGCTCGACCTTCCGGCGCAGGAAGTTGAACGCGAGATTCCGGTAGGAGTAATGCTCCCGCCGCTCCGTATCGACCCCTTTGCCCGCGCGCGTTACGCAGTACACCGACAGGCGCGGGGTTTCGCCGGTGATCATCTCGGTCATGTCCACGTGGAAGCGCTCGGCAAGCCGGAGCAGGAAGCTGATGGGCATGTCCGCCTCGCCGGACTCATACGACGCGTATTCGTCCGGGGCGACCGCGCATTCCTCTGCCATCTCTTCCGGAGTATAATCGCATATGCCGCGCAGCTCGCGGATCCTGCGCGCTATGTCGGAGACGGAACTGGAGCAATAGTCAACCATATATAGTCCCTGCCGTAAGTTATTCACGCGCGCGGCGTGGTCAATAGTATAGCTTATTTAGCCGGCGTCATCAAGGGATAAATGGAGAACCGCGCCGGAATCAAATCCCGGCGCGATCCATCGTCTAGCCTGCGCCGTTCGCGGCGTTCGCCATCACCAATACGCCTTAGGGCTGACCAGCACGCCCGTCGGCCACAACCGATACTCCTCGCTCCAGGAATCGCCCGTGCTTTCCCACGCGGACGGGCCGTGCCAGTGTTCGGCTGGGTTGGAGTTATGCACCGCGCCGAACGCGTTCGCGCGGTTGCCATACGCGGTCACGGTGATGATGTGGCTGCCGGCCTGCACATCCATCTCCAGGGTATACGGCGCGTATATGATCCTGCCCACAGGCTCGTTGTTCAGCCCGACCGACAGCAGCGGGTTGCGGTACTGCGGAATCTCAAGCGTCACGCGCGCGTTGCGGGTTAGATGCAGCGGCAGTTCATACGTCACGTTTCCGGCGTAGAACGGCAGTCCCTGGCTTGACCAATCGCCAAAACCCAGTTCCCTCACGGGCGCGACCAGTTTCCTATACGCGCCCTGCAGCTTCACGCCGAAGTCGCCCAGCAGATAGCACCACTCCAGCCCCGTGCGCAGCCCTATCGGCGCGACGACCTCCAGCGTGTGGCGTCCTATCTTCATTTCGGGCAGCGGGATCGTCTCGATGGACTTATCCACCCACCAGCCGTCGGGCTTCGCCTCGATGAGATCGCCGTCCAGGCTGATCCTGCATAGCCCCGGGCTTTCGATGGCGAGTTTGAGATCCTTCAGATGAATATCGTTGGATATCGGGAAGCGCATCGTCACGTAATGCTCGAACCTCGGCAACTCGGGCGAGAGCCACGGCTGCGCCAATTGCCCGCTTCGGTTCGGATAGTTGACGCGCTCGCGCACGGCCTTCTCTATGCGAAGCAGTTCGGTCAATGGTTCCCATTCGCCGTTATCCAGCTTGTACTCGGCTTTATCCATTAGCAGCACGTTCGGCTCGGAGAGTTTTACGCGCGCTGTTTCCCATACAAGGTTGGGTTTGGCTGGCGCGGACCACGCCGCCGCGGCTGTTATGGGAGAATCCTCCGCGCTTCCCGGCGTTAAGCGCAGCAGTATACTGGTGTGATCGAACCACCGCGCGTCAATACGCGTCTCGCCGCCGCGCCGCCGCGCGCCGATCGGACGGATATCGCCGGTCTGCGTATCGTATTCCTCGACCGTCCACAATCCTTTTACGCGGATGGTCAGCCGTTTGCCTATCGGTACATCCGGGTTAAGCGGAGCCGCGCCGTTCGCGATGAACAGCCATCTCGCGTCCTCGTCCTCCCTGGCTTGATACACCAGCGACTCCGGACGCACGCCGCGCTCGTCGCGAACATCCGCGAACCGATACGGTTCCAGCGCCTCGAGTATGGGGGGCATGGACATAGGCAGACGCTTAGCGCCGCAGGCTAGAGCCTTGACGCGCTCGGACTCCTTCGCGTTCTCCAGCGTGGGAGCCTCGCCGACGAAGAACAGCGCGCCGCCCGCGTCCTTGAACGCGGCGAGTATATCGACGGTACCGGAGCGCATCGTGCGCATATTGGGCGCGAGCACCGCGTCGTATGACATTTCGCCTACGTCGAGGGTTTTGCCTCCGATATTCTTCGCCTGTCCCGGGAGCAGCGCCTCGCTTATGTAGTCGAAGTCGATCAATCCGTTGAGCAGTCCGGCGGTCAGGGTTTGGAACTGTCTGTCCAGCTCCTCGCGTTTCTCGTGCGATTGTTCCATCGGGCCGTACAGCAGCCAGTATGTTTCCACAGGGTGTATCACCGCGACGCGGCATAGCGGCTTGCCTCGGGTAAGCGCCGCGTTCACGCGCGCGAAGTGATCCTCTATGATGGGATACTCCTTATACCAAGGCGATTGATAGAATATCGACGCGGGGTAATCGCGCTTTGCCGCGCCGCGCATCGATACCCAGCTTAGATGATGCACGCGCAGGGTCACGCCCAGCGCCGCCTGCCAATCCCCCTGCAGTTTATGCCCCCTGAAGTCGTAATGCCATCCGGTCACGCCGTACAATTCGGACAGCACGCCGTCGCGCCCGTACTGCCGCGCGATGGACGAGGCTTGTTTGGCGGTGGTATACTCGTAGCGGTCGCACAGCATGTCTATGCCGGGGATCTGGAACGCGGCGAGCGAGCGCATCACCTCGCCCAGCGCCTCGGTTTGGCTGAGCAGGGTGGGTTCCTCCATCATGTGCCCGGTCAGCGCCAGGCCGTGTTTCCCGCACCACTGGCCGATCTGGTCGGCGAACGCTTGAGCGAAGCGGTCGGATATATGCGCGTGGTACTGATAGCGAGTGGAGGACGGGGCGCCGCCGGGCAGGTCGTAGAATAATTCCGGCAGTTTGGACAGCGGATCCTCTCCATACTCGGCTTGATACGTACCTGGGAAGTCGTTCGTCCACGGCAGCACCGCGTCGTCTTCGCTGTCCGCGAAGCCCAGCATGCGCTTGCGCGAAAACTGCGGCTCGTCCGTGAATATGGAAGGCACCACGCCGCCGAAGTCGTCGCCGACGCACTGCGCGTAGCGTTCGTGCGTAACGTCGATGAACCGCTTGACCGCGGCTGGATTGAGCGTATCCAGATACGCCTCGTTGTTATACCAAGAGCTGGGCGGCTGTATCTCCAAGTACGCGTATCGTTGGATTTCTCCGGGTTTCGCGCTCTCGCCATCGGACAGCCTCCGGTACGCGGCGATGCATCCGTTTTGATCCAGTTCGATGGCGTAGCCGGCGATAAGCTCCAGGTCGGCGCGGCGCGAGGCCGTGAAACGCAGGACCCGCGCGCGGTATTGGATATCTTTGGTGACGAGGCCGCCCGCCGCGCCCGAAGGCCAGCGATCCTCGTCGTACAGGTACGCGCGCATGCCTTCCTTGCGCGCCTTATCCACGCACGCCTTGACCAGGTTCATGAATCGATCGCTCAGGTATGGAACGGCCATGCCGCTGCGGCTATGCATATGGAATCCGCCCAGACCCATTTCCTTGAGTATATCGATCTGTTCGACGAGCATTTCCGGAGTCATATCCGCGTTCCATGCCCAGAACGGCGCGCCTCGGTATTCGCGCGGCGGATTGGCGAACACCGCGCCGTCCAACGCGGGCGCTTTGGATGTCGGGTAAAGCATTGGATACCTCCCCGTGATTGGTTGATAGGTTTATTATGCCTGTCCGGATCGAAAATGCAATACATGCGTTTCGCGGGGTATGGCGGTTCCGACGGATGAATGCCCTCTTTCGCAACGCCCCCTCGCCATACGGAACCGCTCGCGTCACGCTATCATTTCAGCGACGATCTCCTCCATGCCGGATGGTTCGCATCTATGCTTATGCCGCACCGGAAGCCCGGGCAGTTCCTCTATCGACGGCGGAACCTCGACTCCAGCCTCTTCCGCTACCATCCGGCAGCAGTCGAAATCCGACGCGCCTTCAGGCACGCCGGACAATATCGCGCGCGCGACTTCCTTGCCAAACTTAAACGGACTGGCTGTGGATACCACAACCGCTGGATTACCATCGTCCGGCTGGACTCGCTCCAGCACATCCAACCCCACCGCGGTATGTGGATCGATCAGCACGCGGCAGGTTTTCCATACCCTCGATATCGCTTCCCGGACAGCGTCCTCGCCCGTCCACCCCGACAGAATGCGCGAGTTGATCGCCGCGCGCTCCGTTTCATCCAGACCGAACCATCCGTTATGTTTCAGCGAGTCCATCCAACCCGATACGCGCGCCGCGTCCCTCCCCGCCGTCTCGAACACAAACCGCTCCAGGTTCGACGAAACCAGGATATCCATAGCCGGCGAGGACGTGACGAGGAACTCCCGCCGCGCGTCGTACACGCCGGATTCAAAGAAATCCGTCAATATATGGTTGCTGTTGGACGCGCATATCAGTTTGCCTATGGGCAGTCCGATACGCCGCGCGTAATCGCCAGCCAGTATGTTCCCGAAATTCCCGGTGGGCACGCAGAAGTGAACCAACCGCCCCGCGTTGATCGCGCCGCGCTTGATAAGGTCGGCATACGCGGAAAAATAATATACTATCTGCGGCGCGAGCCGTCCGTAGTTGATGCTGTTCGCCGAGGTAAGGGTATACCCTCTCTCCCTCGCCGATCGACGGAACGCCTCGCTCGCGAACAGCCGCTTTACCCCGGCCTGCGCGTCGTCAAAACTGCCGCGCACCGCCGCTACGAGCGTGTTCGCGCCTCTTTGGGTGATCATCTGCAGCCGCTGCGCCTCGCTTACCCCTTCCCTCGGATAAAACACGGCGATGGCGCAGTCCGGTTGATCCGCGAACGCCTCCAGCGCGGCCTTGCCCGTATCGCCGGAAGTCGCGGCCAATATCAGCCTCTTAGCCGAATCGCGCTCAAGCCTCGCCGACTGGCTCATCAGATCGGGCAGCAGCTGGAGCGCGAAATCCTTGAACGCCAGGGTCGGCCCATGATACAGTTCCAATATATAACGATCGTCGGACAGCCCGCGCAGCGGAGCCGCGTCCGCGCCGCCGAACCGCGAGTACGCGCGCCCAGCGGCCTCCGACAACGCCTCCGCTCCGAACGCGGGCAGCAGAAGATTCAATATAAACGAAGCGCGCCCGGCATAATCCAGCCCCGCCAGCGCCTCTATCGCGCCTAAAGATAAGTAAGGGAGATACTCCGGCGCGTACAGTCCGCCGTCGGGCGCAGGCCCGGTAAGGACGGCGCGAGCCGCGGTAACCGCTCCGCCGCCGCGCGTTGATACAAGCCGTTCCGATCCCGGCCTTGTCATATGCAGTATTGTCTTACAAACTCTGGGACTTCCTGCGGATCGCCGCTTACGCTTAACACGAAACGCACGGAATGCTGTTTGCCTATCCTGTTCAGTTTATCAAACAGCCATTCGAGTTTCTCGATCCCGCCCTTCGCGCAGCCGGTCAGTTTGAGGAACGCGTCCACGAACACCAGGCTCACGTCGAAATTCTGCGCCAGCAGTCCGCATACGAACCCGTAGAACATCTCTCCCGTGTGAACGCCGTACTCGCTCGCGTTGATGAAACGGATCTCGTGCCGCAGGTCGAACATATACCTATTGTCGTCGTCCAGAAAGAGCACGTCGCCCTTCTGCTCCTTGATCGACTCGTTCGCTTGGTCGATGATCCGCTTGGTCTTGCCCGTGCCCTTTTTCCCGCATATTACCCTGATCAACCTTACCCCTCCCTTGCCGTTGGTTTGTTATTACACGGACCGGCTACGCCCGCCGCGCCCGTTCGCAGCTTATGCTTTCAGTATACAGCATATCGAGCCGTTGCGCCACTGTTTTTGTTCGCGGGCGAAACCGCATTATTCGCGCGCCGTTTTTTTGTATTTTACTATTGACACGCGCTCCGCGCCGCGGTATAATGCATTGCAAGATACATAGTATCGAACGCTACCGTATCCCGCACGAATGGAGGTTAGGCCATGTGAACGCGAGGGAGATGAACGTCCAGCTCAAGAAGGGCGTGCTGGAACTGTGCGTCCTGGCGCTGCTGGATCAAAAGGACTGCTACGGGTTTGAGTTGGTAAGCCTGGTATCCACAAGCGTGGGCATGTCGGAGGGGACGATCTATCCCCTGCTCAAACGCCTGCGCGACGAGGATCTGCTCACGACGTATCTGCGCGAGTCGTCAGAAGGTCCGCCCCGTAAATACTACCGGATCACCAGCGAAGGCCGCGATCGCTGCCAGGAGATGCTGCGGGCCTGGCGCGGATTCAGCGCCGGGGTTGACAAACTGCTTAGCGCGTCGCGCGGCAGTAACGAAGGCGCGGCGGACGATCCGCGCCCGCGAAGGGAGGAGCCAAACCCATGACGCGCGACTCATACATAATGCGCCTGCACAGCATGCTGGGGCAGTTAACGCCAGACAGGCGCAGGGAGGTGCTGGAGGACATCAACCAGCATTTCATCGAGGGAACCGAAGCCGGCATGACGGAGGAATCGCTGGCAGAAAGGCTGGGCGATCCTGCGGAACTCGCTCAAGCGTACATCGAGGCTTTCGCAGGCTCGAATGACTCCGGCGCGGACTCGTGGGAGCCGTCCGGAGCGGCGGCGGACTTCATCGGCCGACAAACGTACAACGCTTCGTGGTCTTTGCCCGTGCCGCCGGAACCAAGCCTGACCATCGACGTTACCAGCGTGCGGGTGCGTGTGGAGTCCGGCAGCGCGGACACGCTGGACGTGAGGTTTGAAGGCGTGCGCACCAACGCGCGGGATGATTATCCCAGAATAGAGGCGTCGTGCGAGGACGGGCAGATCTTGATCCAACAGGTTCATCAGCAGTACGCCAGAACCATCAGCCTGGACATGTTCGGCCTGCATCGATCATCGTTAAAGGGCACGCTGTACGTGCTCGCGCCGCGCAAGGTATTGTTTAAGAATGTGATAATCAAGGACTCGTCGGGCAGCGTGGACGTGGACTCATTGCGCGCCGCGCAAGCGTCTTTGTACTCGAACAGCGGCAGCGTTAGCGCGCGCGGGGTGGACGCGGGCGGGACGCTGAACATCAGAACGTCGTCGGGCGGGTCGGCTATATCCAATTCCGTGTGCGGCGCTCTGACGATAGAAGCCAACTCCGGCAACCTGACCATCACGGAAGTGGGCGCGGCTATCGTCCGCGCGAAAACGAACAGCGGCACGCAGACCATATCGCGCCTGAACGCCGAACAGGATATAGAGGCGTCCACGACCAGCGGCGGCGCGAAGCTATCCGAAGTGTCGGCGGGCTCGTTATCGGTTAGGTCAAGCAGCGGCGGGATATCGCTCGCAAACGTGAAATGCGCGGGCGCGCTGTACGCGGGAGCGTCCAGCGGGCGTATATCCGGCGCGAGCGTGTACAGCGCGGAGGCGCGGTTTGAGTCCGCGTCCGGGAGCATACGCTTAGATGACGCCGATATAGGCAAAGTGGAAGCCGGCGCGTCAAGCGGCTCGGTGACGCTGAACCTGAACAAAGCCGTGCCGACGCGTGTCGGAACGGCTTCGGGCAGCGTAAAGCTGGTCTTCCCGCGCGGATCGGGGATAAGATACTCGTTTAAGACAGCCAGCGGCGGATTACACTGCGGGTCGAATCAGACCGGGGTAATATCAAGCCGCGGGCTGAAGGAAGGCACAATAGGCACGGGCGAGATTCCGGTAAGCGTGATGACCGCGTCCGGCAGCCTGACCATCGATCTTGAATGACGAAGATGGAACGCGTTATTTAGGCTGGCGTAGTATGTAGGAACGCACCCTTGCCGCAATGATGAAAAAAGCCCCCTCTGTCGCTTCGCGGCGTCTCCCTTCAATGGGGCGACAAGGGGGCTTGCGTTCCTACCAATATTCAATCGTCTCTAACTCAAGCCGCCGTCAGCAATTCCCTCAACCGATCCTCGTTGAGCAGTTCCTCGCGCAGCAGCGCCTCCGCCAGCATCCGAAGCGTATCCTTTTCATTATCGAGCAGACGAAGCGTCACTTTATATAACAGGTCTAGCCGTTCCTTCACCTGCTTCGCCTCCGCGCCGCCGTTCAAGCCATACTGCCCCAGCACCCTCCGCACCGGAAGCCCCAGCTCGTCGTCCATGCCCCACTCAAGAGCCATTCGCGTTACCATCTCCGTCGCGCGGACAAGATCGTTGGACGCGCCCGTGGTAATCTGCCGATGCCCAAATATCAACTCCTCCGCCGCGCGTCCCGCCAGCGCGATAGCCACGTGAGCCTCCAGTTCGGCGCGCGTTTGGAACATCCGATCCGGCTGCACCGCCATGCTGTAACCCGCCATTCCCTTTGTGGACGGGATGATGGATAAACGCGTCAGCTTACTCTCGGGCAGCAGTTTCGCGGTCGCGAGCGCGTGCCCCGCCTCGTGATAAGCCGTGATAGTCCGCTCGCGTTCGCTGAACCCGCTGCGATCCTGCTTCTGTTCGCCTACCATTACCGTTTCAAACGAATACTCGATATCGTCCGGCTCGATCCGCTCCGCGTTGCGCCGCGCCGCGCGTATGGCGGCCTCGTTGAGCAGGCTCTCCAGCTTCGCGCCGGAGAAATATACCGCGTTGTACGCCAGCCGATCCAGATCAACGTCCTCGGAGAGCGGCTTGTTTCTGGCGTGAACCTTCAGTATCTGAAGCCTCTGCGCGCGGGTGGGTAGCCCGACCTCTATCTGCCGATCGAACCGACCCGGACGGGTCAACGCCTCGTCCAGCATATCGGGGCGGTTGGTCGCCGCGAGTACGACTATACCGTGATCGCCCCGGAACCCGCTCATCTCCGTGAGCAGGGCGTTGAGCGTCTGTTCGCGCTCCTCGTTGCCATGCTGGTCGCGGCGGCGACCCAGCGCGTCTATCTCGTCGATGAATAACACGGCCTTGCCAGCGGCGCGAACTTTTCTAAACAGGTCGCGCACGC
Organism: Oscillospiraceae bacterium; assembly: GCA_031255415.1. Classification (GTDB taxonomy): domain Bacteria; phylum Bacillota; class Clostridia; order Christensenellales; family Aristaeellaceae; genus BNUH01. Next base: position 27,835 of record JAIRSO010000020.1, on the reverse strand, counting down.
GCCCCGCGCCCACCCCGACGTACATCTGCACGAAGTCCGATCCGCACACGTTGAAGAACGGCACTCCAGCCTCGCCTGCCAGCGCCCGCGCCAGCAGCGTCTTGCCCGTGCCAGGCGGGCCGTACAACAGCATCCCGCGCGGTATCCTCGCGCCGAAACGCTCGTATTTCTCGGGATCCTTTATAAACTCCACAAGCCCGCGCAACGAGTCCACCGCCTCGTCCTGCGCCGCCACGTCGTCAAACCGCGTGCCCGGTATCTGCTCGCCGACCGACAACCCCGACGACGAGCGCTTGCCCGCGCGTTTATACAGTATGATCCCGCCCGCCAGCCCCAGCGCGACCGCCAATCCAGCCCAGGGCGGGGTCTGGTTCGCGCGCACGCGCACGCCGTCCATCAACAGCCTCTCGCGCAGAGACTGATCCGGCGGCGCGTCTGTGCGGTAACGGGTTCCCTCGCGCGTGCCGAACGTTATCCCGTCCGCGCTGAACGTTACCTCCGTGACCTGCCCCGCGTCGAGCATCGACAAAAAGACGGGATAGGTACGCCAGGGCGGCTGGCTCAGCGCGATGTATACGCCCGCGCCCAGCAGCGCCATCAATACGCATCCGGCTATGGCGCGCTGTACCCTGGTCATAACCATCCCTCCGAACATACGAAAATACTATGTTCATTATAAATGTTTAACAGGATTCAGTCCAGCGGTATGTTATGGTAATACAAAAGAGTAGTATAAACGCGCAGCGTAAAAGAGCCGCCGGCAATCCGGCGGCTCCATGCCCTATCCCTCTATACAGCCGGCGATATCAGCCGCGCGTGCCCGGCCTCCTCGTCGTCCAGCACCAGCAATGGCGGCTGGCCTTTCACCGTGTCGGTGGTGATGATGCACTTGCGCACGTCCGCGCGGCTGGGCAGCTCGAACATCGTGTCCAGCAGCAGACCCTCTATTACCGCGCGAAGGCCGCGCGCGCCGCTCTTGCGCTCTATCGCTTGATGCGCTATCAGTTTCAACGCGTCGGGCTTGAACTCCAGCCCTACGTGATCCATCTGCATCAGGCTCTGGTACTGCTTGACCAGCGCGTTCCTGGGTTCGGTCAGTATGCGCACCAGCGCGTCCTCGTCCAGCTTGTCGAGCGTGACGATGACGGGCAGCCGCCCGACAAACTCGGGTATCAACCCGTACTTGAGCAGGTCTTCCGGGCGGATATGCGAGAGTATCTCGCCAATGTCGCGCTGCTCGGGGCTGCGCACGTCGGCGCCAAAGCCCATCGACTTCTTGCCGATGCGCGCCTCGATGATCTTATCGATCCCGTCGAACGCGCCGCCGCAGATGAACAGTATGTTGGACGTGTCGATCTGTATAAACTCCTGGTGCGGATGCTTGCGTCCGCCTTGAGGCGGCACGCTGGCTACGGTGCCCTCCAGTATCTTTAACAGCGCCTGCTGAACGCCCTCGCCCGACACGTCGCGCGTGATGGACGGGTTGTCGCTCTTGCGCGCGATCTTGTCGATCTCGTCGATGTAGATGATCCCGCGCTGCGCGTTCTGTATCTCGTAATCCGCGTTCTGGATCAGCCGGAGCAGGATGTTTTCCACGTCCTCGCCCACATACCCGGCCTCGGTCAGGCACGTCGCGTCCGCGATGGCGAAGGGTACGTTCAGTATGCGCGCCAGGGTTTGAGCCAGATGCGTCTTGCCGCAGCCCGTGGGGCCTAGCATGACGATGTTCGATTTTTGCAGCTCGACGCTGTTGGGGCGCACGCCCGCGTTGATGCGTTTATAGTGGTTATACACCGCGACGGCCAGCGTCCGCTTGGCTATCTCCTGGCCTATCACATATTCGTCCAGTATCGCCTTGATATCCTTGGGGCGCAGCAACCCGTCGGAGTCGGCGCGCTGGGACAGGCCTAGATCGTCCGCGATGATATCCTGACAGAGCAGCACGCATTCGTCGCAGATATAGATATGCTCCGGCCCCGCGACTATACGGCGCACCTGTTCCTGCGGCTTGCCGCAGAATGAGCAGAAAATCGGCTGCCCCGACGGATCCTCATGTCTTGCCATATTACTTCTTATCCTTCCTGGGATTGTAGATTTCGTCGATGATACCATACGCTAGGGCTTCTTCGGCCGTCAAGTAGCGGTCGCGGTCGGTGTCGATCTCGACCTTCTCGATGGGCTGACCCGTCATCTCGGATATCATCTGGTTCATTTTCTTTTTGCTGGCGAGCAGGTGCTCCGCGTGTATCCTCACGTCGCTGGCCTGCCCGCGCGCGCCGCCCGAAGGCTGATGGATCAGTATCTCGCTGTTGGGCAGCGCGAGGCGTTTGCCTTTCGCGCCCGCCATCAGCAGGAACGCGCCCATCGAGGCCGCCATGCCCACGCACACGGTGCGCACCTGCGGCTTGATATACTGCATCGTATCGTATATCGCCATGCCCGCCGTGACCGATCCGCCCGGGCTGTTGATGTAGAAGGATATGTCCGAATCCGGATTTTCCATCTCCAGGAACAGAAGCTGGGCTACGATGAGGTTAGCCTCGTTGTCGTCCACTTCGCCCCCCAGGAAGACTATCCTGTCCTTGAGCAGCCTGGAGTAGATGTCATACGACCGCTCCCCGCGGTTGGTTTGCTCGATTACCATTGGGATAAGGCTTGCCATGGACGCCGCCTCCTTTGCGATGAATCGTTATAGGGAGGGGAAGGCGGCGCGCGCCGACCGCCCCTCTATCAATTATCAATATACCACGCGGCGATTCAGTTTACACACCGCGCGGAAAATTGTTCCGAGTGCATGGACTTATTCTTGCGGGCCAGGCTCGTTTGGAACCGGCTCGGACGCGGAAGGCTCGGCCGCGGCGGCCTCGCTCGAGTCCGGCTTGCCGGGCGCAGGCTCGATTATGCCCCGCGCTATGTTGGACAGATACCGGATAGCCTTGCGGCGCTCGACGTATCCGCTCACGGCGCTGGTCTCCTGTTGCGACGAGGCCACGCGCCCGCGCACCTCGTCCTCCGGCGCGCCCTCGTCCAGCGCGATTTCCTGGATCGCCTGTTCAAACAGCTCTTTGTCGTCTTCCTCGCTGTAACGCAGGTTCTCGCGCTCGATCAGCGCGTTAATCGCCAGTTGAGCCAGCACGCGCTTTTTCGCGTCCTCGCGGCAGGATTCCATCACCGCCTCGTTCTGTCTGAGCAGGTTCATGAACGCCTTGACCTGTTCGGACTTGTCGCCCATCAGCTGCATTGCCCTACGCCCCAGGGCGCGCTCGGCCTCGTCCTTGACCATCACTTCGGGCGCTTCGGTGACGGTACGCTCGACCAGCGCCTCCACCAGATCGGTCTCGTACTGCACGTCGGCGTAGCGTTTGGCTTGTTTTTCCATTTCCGCGCGCATATCCGCCTTGTATTCTTCCAGCGTATCGAACTCCGACACGTCCTTGGCGAACTCGTCGTCCAGCTCTGGCAGCTCGCGGGTGTGGATCGCGTGGAGTTTTATGTGGAACACGGCCTTCTTGCCGCGCAGATCCTCTTGGAAGTAATCGTCCGGGAAGGTTATGTCTATATCGCGTTCCTCGCCGGGGCGCATGCCGATCAGCTGATCCTCAAACCCCGCCACGAACGATCCGGAGCCTATCGTCAGCTGTTCCTTCTCGGCCTCGCCGCCCTCGAACGGTTCGCCGTCCACGGTGCCTTTGTAGTCGATGGTCGCAAGATCGTCGTCCTGAACCGGGCGATCCTCGACCTCGGTGACGCGCGCGTTCTGTTCACGCGCGCTCTCGATCTGCTGATCCACCGCGTCGTCGTCCACGCTATCGCTCAACCGCTCGACGGATATCCCGTTCAGATCCCCCACGGTCGCTTCCGGGTATACGGCTACGTCCATCGTAAGCAGCAGCGGCCCGCCCGGCTCGGCCTTGACGATCGTCGGGCGCGGTTCGTCGATGGGGGTGAGGTTATGCTCTACGATGGACTGCCCGTAAGCTTCGGGCAGCAGGCTGTTGATAGCGTCGTCCAGGAAGATATGCGGCCCGTACATGCTCTCTATCAGTTTTCGCGGGGCTTTGCCGCGCCGGAACCCCGGTATATTGACGCGCCCGCGTTGTTTCATGTACGCTTGGCGCGCGGCTTCGTCGAACGCGCCGGCGTCCACCTCGATGTGGAGCTTTACCTGGGCCGGGGATAACCGTTCTACCGTGGAAATCATGCTAGCTCTCCTTTAATCGAACATCGATGGGTAGTATAGCATACGGCGGCAATCCTAGCAAGCATATGCGGCGGGGACAAACGATACAACCGCGCTCCGCGCGGCGCACAATCCCGGCGGCGGGGCATAATGTATACGGGCGAGTCCTTGATCCGCCCAGCAACGCACGGGCAGGGGGGATTTATAACATGTGTTCTATCTGCGGGGTCGTCGATACGAAGCTGACGATACCTTCGCCGTCGTCCGAGCGCGCCGCGCTGGCTATGGGAGAGGCCATGAAACACAGGGGGCCTGACCAGTCGGGCGTTTACACGATAAACGGCGCGGCGCTGCAGCATAACCGTTTGGCGATAATCGACCTTGAGAACGGGCTGCAGCCTATGACCGCCGAACACGAGGGTTTCTCATACACGATCGTCTACAATGGCGAGTTGTACAACGCACCCGAACTGACCGCCGAACTGCGCGCGCTGGGCGCGAGGTTCGCGACGCGGTGCGATACGGAGGTTGTGTTATGGGCGTATATAATATGGGGCGAGGATTGTCCGTCGCGTCTTAACGGGATATTCGCGTTCGGCGTGCTCGACGGGAAACTTAACCGGATGTACCTGGCTCGCGACAGGTTCGGCATCAAGCCGCTTTACTACGCCGTGAGGAACGGGCGGCTGCTGTTCGCGTCCGAACTGAAGGCGCTGCTCGCGCATCCGGACGTGGAGCCGGAGCTTGACGGCATGGGGTTATGGGAACTGCTGTTCCTGGCTCCCGCCAGCAGGATCGGGTCGGGGCTGTTCAAGGGGGTATGCTCGCTGGAGCCGGCGCACAGCCTGACTTGGTCGGACGGCAAAGCGTCGGCGCGCGCGTACTGGGCGCTGCGCGCGGAGCCGTTCGCCGGAACGGAGTCCGACGCGGTGCGCGATACCCGGGATATACTGTCGGACGCGATACGCAGGCAGTTGGTATCGGACGTGCCGCTGGCGACGTTCTTATCGGGCGGGCTGGATTCGTCGGTCGTGTCGGCGGTCGCGGCGGAGGCTTACAAGAAGGACGGGCGGCGGCTTCACACATATTCGTTCGAGTATGAGGGGAACCGCGAATACTTCCACGAGTCGCTATTCCAGCCTCAAAGCGACGACGCTTACGCGGCCTGGCTGGCCGGCGAGCTAGGCACGGATCATCACATACTGACCGTTACCCCGGCGCAGGTCGCGGACGCGCTGCTGCCGGCGATGCGGCTTAGGGACTTCCCGGGTCAGGCGGACATTGACTCGTCGCTGTATCTATACTGCCTGGAGGTGAAGCGGCTGCACACGGTCGCGTTATCCGGCGAGTGCGCGGACGAGATTTTCGGCGGGTATCCATGGTTCTACAGGCCGGAGATGCTGGAGAAGCCATTCTACCCGTGGCTGCATGATCCGTTCATACGCGCGGGGCTGTTCGACGAGGGCGCGGTGAACCCGAGGGAGGGTTACGCGAGGCTGTGCGACGAGTACGCCGACGATCTATCGCGATGCCCCTCGCTGCTGGACGACGATCCCGACATGCTCGTATCCCGCAGAGCGACGTGGCTCTCGACGCGGCACTTCATGTATTCGCTGCTGGAGCGTAAGGATCGCATGAGCATGGGCGCGAGCCTGGAGGTGCGCGTGCCGTTCGCGGATCATCGGGTGCTGGAGTATGTATTCAACGTGCCCTGGTCGATCAAGAGGAAGAACGGCGTGGAGAAATCGCTGCTGCGCGAGGCGATGGGGGATTATCTGCCCGAGCGGATCCGCAACCGCAAGAAGAGTCCGTACCCGAAGGTGCATAATCCGGAGTATGAGCGTATCGTTCGCAAGCGGCTGGATGATCGGCTGGGTGATCCGCGCTCGCCGCTCAGGAGGCTTATCAATAGGGAAGCGTTAACGCGGACGCTGGAAGCGTCGGACGGGACATGGTTCGGGCAGTTGATGGGCAGGCCGCAGTTGATAGCGTGGCTGCTGCAGTTGGACGCGTGGATGGATGAGTATAAGGTTAAGTTGGTGTGAGAACACGCCAGTAATGTGTTCGCTCTGGCGGGTTACTCTCTAGTGCGCCCACCCTCTAGGGAGTTGCCTATTGCGTTCCTCCGCTAGTGTGTCGCCTATTGTGCGCCCACTAGGGGGGAGACGTCGCGAAGCGACAGAGGTGGCGTTCTTCTCTGGGGAGGCACTGCCTACAACAGAAGGGGCGGTCTTCCCTGGGGAGGCACACCTACAACAGAGGGGCGCGTCCTTCCTACCCAATCATGCGCCGAAGCCCTAGATCGACCATCCTGCCAATCTGGTCGCAGCACGCGCGGTACTCCGAGTCCGATCCCATAAACGGATCGCGTACATCCTCGCCTCCGCTTAATCCAGCCCACGCCGCCAGCGTCGTCACCCTTGCCCCCGGCGCAGCGTCCTTGACAAGGTTCGCGTGCGCGCGAGTCATCGCGATCACGCGCGCGCCTCGCGCAAGCTCCGGCGTGAACATCCTCGCCCGATGCCCCGCCAGCGAACAACCCCTCTGCTCCACAACCTTCGCAGCGCCCGACGACGCGGGAGTCCCCTGCCACGCAGCTAACCCCGCCGACGCAACCCTAAACCGCGCCTCATGTTCCGGAACATGCTCGCGTAGCCACTTGCGCGCTAATACCTCCGCCATCGGACTGCGGCACGTGTTCCCGGAACACACGAACAATAACGAATACATCGGCGCGCTCGACGCGTCCGATACCTTGCCCTGGTAATTCATCGCCGAATCCCCCGGCCGGTCAGGTCGTCATGCTGGGCGTGAGATCGTACACCACCCGCCCGATACAGGGCAGATCGCGCCGCACCCGCTCCACCACCCGCTCCAGTAGATCATACGGCAGCCGCGCAGCTCCCGCCTTGTCGCCCGTCGCAAGCGCCATCAGCGCGAGCGTGTACGCGTTGTCGCCGCTCTGCTTGCCCAGCACGGCGTAATATTGATGAAGACGCTTGTCCTGCCCGCCCGCCTCGATCTCTTCTCTAAGAATCGCGTCCGCGGCGCGCAGAGTCTCAACCAGCGGCTCGGTCACTTCTCCCTCGATACGCGCGGCAAGACCCTCTATCGCGATGGGCTGCATGTTCACGAACGCCGGAGGCAAACCCAATTGCTCGCCCACCGCGCGCACCTCGTCCTTGAATAGCTCCACCAGCGGCTCGACCACTCCCTTGAACCCATCGAAGCCGCTGTTCTTTCGCGAGGAAAAATTCTTTTGCAGTATCTCCGAATAATTAGTGCCCAGCACCAGCGTCATGCCGCGCGCGTCCGGCCCCGCCGCCTCCAGTATAGCCGATCGGAACACGTTCCTGACCGCCGCGGCCTTTGCCTCCGAATCCGTAACGCCTTCCAGCGCCCGATAAACCCTCTCGCGCGCGTCCACCACCGTCAGCTCCACGCCCAGGTTCTGGCGGCAGAACGCGTCCGCGTGTTTCTCCACGTCCGCGCCTCTATGCAATCCGGTGCGCACCATGATCGGTATCAGCCTCGAGCCTACCGCCCGGCTGGCTAGCGCCGCGCACACGGTCGAATCCACTCCCCCGCTCAACGCCACTACCAGCGGCGCGCCCCCCGCCAGCCTAGCAAGCTCCCCCGTCGCGCGATCGATGAACGCCTCCGCCGACCACCACGGCGTGCACCTGCTGATCCGCGTGCAGAAATTATTGAGCAGCGTAACGCCTTCCGGGTCGTGCTTCTCGATTAAGAACTGCAGTCCGTACAGCGGGCGGTCTTTATCGCAGAACCCCACCGCGCACCCGTTCGCGCTCGCTATGGACATCGCGCATGGCGGCAGAGACAACCGCTCCGCGCGCGCGAACCATCTATCTCCGGGGCTCATACCGTCGAACACCAGCTGCGCGGTATCATACTCGACCGGGGCGGTCGCGTTGGTCAGCGACGCTCCCTCGCTGGAACCACCCAGCATCTCCGCCAGCGTCACCGACGCGGATCCCAGCGCCAGCATGGGCAGCCCCAAAGAGAGTATCCGCTCATCCACAGGCTCGGTGTGCCCCTGCGCGCGCCCGATCCATATAATGCCGGACGCGTTCTCCTGCGCGACGGCCTCGAGCGGCGCGCCGCCGGGCAGTATCTTGCTATAAACGCCCAGCGACCGCAGTTTCCGCGCTATCGCGATACTCCCATAACTATCCATATCCAGCACGAGGATCTTATCGAGCATGCCGATTCCTCCTTGGGCGTCATTAGCGGCGGGTCAGCGAGGGATCCCGACTCGTTCCGGCTGCGCTGCCGACGGCTGCGCGGCTCGAGCCGCGGACCTAGCCGCCGGGAACTGCGCGATTCGCAGCGGCGCGCTGGCGTATGGCACGAACGATACTATCCGAGCCGGGCCGTTAGGTTTGGGATCGCGCGGCGGCGGCTCCGGCGCGCGGCGTTTCTCAACCCAGTTCTCCAGCGGAACCACGGCGGCGCGAACCCGAGGCGGATCGCCCGGATGCGCGGCGGGTTCTTCCGACAGCGGCGTATCCGACAGCAGCGCGTACCGCCAGTCGGTCAGCGAGCGCAACCCGATCGCGTCCGAACCGTCGAGCGTATGCTCCTCGATAAAATCCGCCTCGATCGGCAGCGCGTAGAGCACGGGCCCACGCTCGATCCATGTTCCGTTGAACTCCTCCATGCGCGCGCGCATGGGCAGGGTCATCTCGATCGCGTCGCCGTCCGAAAATATCCGCTCCAGACGAAGGAACGTGCCCGGCACGCATTCCGGTTCCTCGCCGGATGACAGCTTTAGCTTAGCTCCAGCCGCCCAGCGCGGCACGCGCAGGAACAGAGTCAGTTTGATCGGCTCCTTAACCGCGACGGTCATACGGATATCCCCGTCGTATGGATAACTGGATTCCACCGTTATCTTAACCAATCGACCGTTGATCCGGTCGCGAACCTCGCAGGGGATATATGAAAGCGCCGCCAAGCCTCCGCCCGGCGCGCTCATCCACGCGTTCATCGCGAACGCGCTCAGCGCGCCCAGCGCCTGAGCCGCGTCCGGCTCTCGAGCGTCCGTCTTGACGAACAGATACGCGTCTTCCGACATGTTATAACTGGATACCGGCGCGCGCGCGCACTCTATCTGATTGATGCGCTGCGCGGTCTGGCGATACTGCCAGTCCGGCGTGAACCCGGCCATATTCGCTGAAAACACCAGCTTCTCCAGCGCCTCCGCCGCGAACGCCACGGCGGAGAATTGGCTAGCCATACGCGCCTGCGTGATCAGCGCGCGGATCATCTCCGTTATCGCCGGGATATGCACGCCCTGGGACGGATTGCGCCCGCTCAAGTACATATCGGCGGTGCACATGCCCAGCGCCGTGCCGTGGAACTTCATCAGTTTATCCCAGCCGGACGAGAACGCCTGTTCATCCTTCATCGATCCGGACAGCGCCGCGTTGATCGCCGCCGATCCCAGCCCCCTAGCCGCGAAATCCCCGCGCGCGGTCAGCGACAGCGAGGTAAAGTATCCAAACGTATCCCCGGATTCCTTTTCAGCCTTGATCTGCGCGGTCAGCTGCGAATATGGAAGCGTTCGGTACATAGGCTGCGCTTGAGGGAATTTCGTGTACCATCCGGTCCAATCCAGTCCTATATCGGCCCAGCGTTTAGCGATGCTCAGCAACTGCGGCTGTCCGGTTCTGTTATACACGTCTATCAGCGCGGATATGAATTCCCCCGCGTTCGCGCGCGTCTCCGGCGCGATCTCGCCGGGCGCCACATGCGCGAACGCCTTCGCTTGGATGGTCAGCAGTCTCAACGCCAGTTTGAGCATGCGCACGTCGCCCGTGGCTGTATAATACCGCGTGAACGCTTGCGGCGCGGCGTAAGCGTCCGGCGCGAGAGCCAATTTAGTCCACGCTGGAGGCGATTTTCTAGCGTTCGCGCGGGAAGGATCGTTGAGCGGTTCACGCTGGGGATCCGTTTGCGGTTCCCTCTCTTCGTCCTGGCGGGATTTGTTAGCCGCGGCCTCTACGGATTTAAGCGATTCCTCGACGCTGTCTGCCGCGGCCTCCATTTGCGCCGAGGCTAGTTTGAGCATCGCTTCGTCGCCCGACACATACGCCAGCAGTATCATTGGTTCCAGCGTTCGCGGATGAGGGTTATCGGGCGGCGATTCACGAAAGAGGACGGTCTGCGCTTTCAGTTCCCGGGACAGCCAGCCCATAGGGCGGACCGCCGTCAGCGGCAGCGGAGACAGTCGGTTTTGGCGGAGCGGGGCGCGGTTCCATACGGCCTTTGCCGGCATAGGCACCTCATAATGCAATCGACAGACGTTGTGAAAACAAACCTCTATGATTATACCTTATAATTCTCCGCCCGTAAAGCGCGCGGCGGCCTGTTCGGCGCTGTTTTCAAAATTTTGTCGAATGTTTTTTCCTCAATCATTCGGGAGCGTATTCGCCCGCGATATTATCCACGCAGTTATACGGCAGGAACCATTCGCATCCGCTAAGGCGCACGAACCCGTTCACCAGCGCGTCCAGCCTCACGATGGTCATCGCCTCTATATATGAATCGCTGCGCGCGGACGCGTCCGGAACGGGATACAGCGGCGCGTCGCGGGAAGTAATCGCGTATTCGCCCCACGCGCGCGACTCGATCGCGCGGATATCCTCCCGCGCCGCGCCTCGCGAACCTAGCGCTGACAGCGCGAGTATAATCAGCGCCGCGCACCATTGTTTAGCAAACGGCACAGGCAGTCCTCCTAGCAATCAAAGACGACGGACACAAAAACCGTACTATCCCCTATATATATATCCTATTCGCCCCGCATCAAAAATATGTTATTTATTTTCCAGAACATACCATGCGCAAAACCATGAAATTTACGGAAATATGCGTTATAATGTATACTCCGTTTAGTATAGACGGTGGAGCGGATCAGCGCGATCGGCTAAAAGACGCGCTAAGACGAGGAAATCCGACTGGAGGCGACGAATGTGAAAATTATAGCGATACCGCTTCTCATTATTCTGGCAGCCATGATCATCGCGCCATGCGCCGGGCTGGCTGAAGGCGAACGCGTATACGCCGCAGGGAACTTTTGGCCGGATGTGGACGCGGTCGAGCAAGGCCGCGCGCCCCGGCTATGGCTGGCGTTCTACGCGAGAGAGGCTGGCGGCAAGGACGAATCCGCGCTGCCAGCGGACACTCCGTTTGACGAGATCCGCGCCGAGTTGGTCAACCTATACGCCAACCAAGCGGCGCAGCTCCAGCCCGACACGATCGAGGAGGATCTTGAGATATACCTTGTCGACGCGCGATTCGATCAAGCGATACCGCTGTCGGGTTTCAACGGTACGCTGGACGAACTGTGGGCTGCGGCAAGCGGCGAGTCGATAGGCGAGGGAGTTGACCGCACGTTCGCCAATCGCGTGAATCCGCTGGGGGTGACGCGCCTGGCGATGACCGATTACGTAGCACGGATAGCGAAGGTAACCAACTCGAAGGTAAGCCAAAGCGATATAGAGGATACCGCCCGCGACTGGCTGGAGAACCTAGCCTATCAGGACGAGCCGCTGACGGGATTCATACTGCTGACCGCGCCGAAGGATCAGACCGAGCCGCCGCGCGAGCTAGAGATACGCACCGCGCTGGACGCATCCTCATCGTCGAAGAAGAAACCGGCTGGGCACGCCAGCCAATCTATCGATGGCATAGCCGCGTCGCCATCGATGATCACGCAGGCGCGGATCAAGTCGGGCGTGTTCGTCGATCTGCGGCTGTACAATGGCAATACTCAACTATCGTTCAAGCAGAGTGCAGGCCGATGCGACGCGGGGCGGTGTCTTGATTTAATGGTGTACGGCACACCCGGCACGCTCAAAAACCTGCGGCTTGGCGTATCGATCGCGGCAAGGGAGAAGCTGACCTCGCTGGGTATAGATGAGATACACATACGAATCTGCACGCCCGGCGATGTAAAGCCGTACGCGGAGTATTGGTTAGCAGTAGATCTGGCGGGGTAATGGGCTGGCTGGGGAAATATGCCCCCTCTGTCACTTCGCTAAGGAACGCCCCCTCTGCCGCAGTGGGGTGGGGAACGCCCCCTCTGCTGCGGCAGAGGGGACGTTCTTCACCCAGAGGGTACGTTCCATGTGGATATGCCCTGTATCTACAGAATCTTCCCCACACACACATTTACCCTACTTACTATCGTACCACGTCTTGCCTATGCCAACGTCGGCGGCAAGCGGCACGCGCAGCCGCGCCGCGCCCTGCATCTGTTCTTTCAATATCGCTGCGGCTGTTTCAGCCTCGTCCTCCGGCGATTCCAATATCAACTCGTCGTGCACCTGTAGTATCAGCCGCGAGCGCATACCGCGTAAAGCCTCCGCCACGCGCACCATCGCAAGCTTAATTATATCGGCGGCGGAGCCTTGCACCGGCGCGTTCATCGCGGCGCGTTCGCCAAACTTGCGCGTGGCCGCGACCGGCGAGCTTAACTCCGGCAGCAGTCTTCTGCGACCCATAATCGTCCGCACATACCCGCGCCTCTTGCCCTGCGCGACGCATTCATCCAGATACAACCGGATATTCGGATACCGCGCGAAGTATCTTTCTATCATCGCGGCGGCCTCCTGCCGCGTCACGCCCAGCGACCGCGCCAGCCCGTAATCGCTCTGCCCGTACACTATCCCAAAATTGACGGCCTTCGCGGCTGAGCGCATCGCGCTTGTCACATCCCCGATAGCCACGCCGTTAACCTCCGCCGCCATCGCGGCGTGGATATCGCCTCCGTTGGCAAACGCGTCAATCATTCGCGGATCCTCGGCTAGATGCGCCAGTATCCTCAACTCTATCTGCGAATAATCCGCGTCGACGAGCGTCCAGCCCTCCGGCGCGGCGAACGCGCGCCGAATCTCCCTGCCCCGCTCCGTGCGCGTGGGGATGTTTTGAAGGTTCGGCTCGTTGGACGATATGCGCCCGGTAATGGCGGCTGTCTGCAAAAACGTGCTGTGCACGCGGCCCTGCGGATCAAGCTTGCTCAACAATCCATCGATATATGTCGAGCGCAGTTTGACCGTCTGCCGCCAGTCGAGTATCTTTGCCGCTACGGGATACGATTCCGCCAGCGTCTCCAGCGTCTCCGCGTCGGTGGAGTATCCGGACTTGGTCTTGCGCCCGGACGGCAGCCCCAGATCCTCGAACAGCGCCTTGCCCAACTGCTTGGGACTGTTCAGGTTGAACGGCGCGGTACCCATCTCGCCGAATATCTCCTCGCGCACAGACGATTCGTAAGCGCCCAGTTTCCGTCCGATCGCCTCCAACTCGTCGCGGTTGAGCAGGAACCCGGCGCGCTCCATGCCAATCAAAACGCCGGTCAGCGGCAGCTCGACGGTCTCGTATAACTCAAGCGATCCCATTTGATCCAGTTCGGCACGCTGCCGCTTCGCCAGATTAAACAGTTCTCCGGCGGATATATCTTCGAGCGCGCCGGCCTTTCTCCCGCCCATAAGCGCGGACGCGAGAGCCGCGTCCCACGCCGCGCGCGATCCGGGTTTAACGTCGGCTCCGGACTGGGTGAAGATAGCCTTAGCGTCCGCGAGTATCCACGGCTCCGGATCGTCCAGCAGAGACTTGACCACCTTCAGCGCGTCCTCCGGCTGAACGCCCTCGCTCAATAAATCGTTGGCTAACGGCACGATCCGCGCCTCGGCCTCGTCCGCGAAAGTCAGGCTCTCTCCGAACGCCAGCGCGGCAGGCCGCTCCGCCGCCGCGTTAACCTTACGCTCGCGCGCGAAACGCCTCAGCGCGTCCAGATCGCCCAGCGTGACGACAGCGCGCTCGCTCGGTTCGCTCCTCTCCGCCGAAACCTCTCGCGGCGCGCTAGGCTCCGCGCCGCCTTCGCCGGCAATGATCGCGTCCAGCCTGGACACGATCGAGTTGAATCCCCGCTCCGCCAGCACAGGCCTCGACTTGACGCACAGATCGCGTATCGACGGGATCATCAGGCTAGGCCAATCGATATCGATAGGCGCGTTCCGGTCTATCGTCGCCAGATCGAGGCTGAGCGTCGCGGACTCTACCCCCGTCTCCAACCGTTCGCGCAGCTTGCCTTTCTGCTCGTTCGCTCCAGCCAAGGCGCTGCGCAGCGTGCCGTACCGCTCCAGCAGTTTCAGCGCGGTCTTTTCGCCAATGCCGGATATGCCGGGTATATTGTCGGAAGCGTCGCCCATCAATCCCTTCAGATCGGGCACCTGCGACGGACTCACGCCATACGACTCTTTCAACGCGGCGGGATCCAACTCGACCGTATCGGTGACTCCCTTGCGCGTAAACAGCACGCGCGTGCCGCCGCTTATCAATTGGAACGAATCCCTGTCTCCCGTGACGATCAGCGAGCGCATGCCTCGCTCCTCGCATTGACGCGACAGCGTGCCCAGCAGATCGTCGGCCTCCCAGCCCTCCAGCGCGAGCATAGCAATGCCCATCGAGCCTAGCAGGCTCTTGAGCGTTGGGAACTGCGGGCGCAGCGTCTCGGGCGTGGGCGGCCTTGTACCCTTGTACGCGGCGTACTTCAGATGGCGGCGGGTTGGGCCGTGCACGTCGAAAGCCACGGCTAACGCGGCAGGTCTGCGCTCCGCCAGCAGTTTTATCAGCATCGTCATGAAACCAAACACCGCGTTGGTAGGATTGCCGTGCGGATCGGTCAGCGACTCGGGCAGAGCGTGGTACGCGCGGTACATCAGACTGTTGCCGTCTATCGCCAGGCACAGCGGACGAACCTCCCCGGCGGCGTATCCGCCCGTATCGCCGTGCGTCATGCCGTGGTACCCTGTCTGCCGTTCGCCGCGACGCCACCCGACGCCGCTCGCGCTCCGGCGTAATCGCGATAAGCCGCCGCGCGCGCCCGCTCCAGGCTAAGCAGAGCGCGCTTGCGCGCCAAGCCGCCGTTGTAACCGCCCAGATCGCCCCCGGTGCGAATCACCCGGTGGCAGGGTATCACGATAGCGATGGGATTGCGATTATTAGCCTGTCCGACAGCGCGCACCGCTCCGGGATTGCCGATGCGCACGGCAAGCTCGGCATACGTGATCGTCTCGCCGTAAGGGATGGTCATCAGCGTGCGCCACACCCCGCGCTGGAAGTCGGTGCCCGTCTCGTCGAAATCCAGCGGTACGCTGAACTCGTACAGCCTTCCGTTCAGATACGCGTCCAACTGCCGGACGGACTCCATATCGTCTGTCCAAACCACGTCCCCGCCGAAATACTTCTCGATGCGGTCTACGGACGCTCTGGTAAAATCCAACTGCCACAGCCCCTTGTCGCTTTCCCACAAGGTAATCGGGCCTAACCTGGTATCCATTGTAAATACGCGCAAGTTATCATTCCTTTCCGCGGGGTGCGGTCCGCCTCAACGCGCCGAAGAACGCCGCTAGCCGCGCCCGGCATTCCCGCGCCAAAACCCCGCCGCCGGCAGGGATAATCCCGCCCAACGCCGGATCTTCCGTCAGCCTGTACACGCTGCCGCAGCATCCCTGGCGTTCGTCCGGCGCGCCGTAGTACACGCCGCCAAGGCGCGCCAGCCGGATCGCGCCCGCGCACATCGCGCAAGGCTCCAGCGTCGCGTACATCACGCAGTCCGACAATCCTCGCGCGCCCGCGGCGCGAACCGCTTCGCGGATAGCCAGCGTCTCGGCGTGGGCGGTCGGATCGCCCAGCGCCTCGCACCTGTTATGCGCGCGCGAGATAACCTCGCCGCCGCGCGCTATGACCGCTCCGACGGGGATCTCGCCTTCTCTCGCCGCGATATCCGCCTCCGCCAGCGCGAGGCGCATGCCTTCCTCGATAGTCACGCGATCACGATCCCGTTATCCTGTGCGCGAAGGCCGCGATCCTGCCGAACCAGGCGGGTCTTCCGGCGCGCTGCCAGCCCAGTTTCCATTCGATCCAGCCCATCCACTCGGCTATATGCGCCTTGATCCGCCCTCCATCCCCAACCGCGACGGGCCAGCCAGACGCGCGCAGTCCGATCGACGCGCAGACCGCCAGCGCGCGGGGCATGTGCGCCGCTCCAGTGACCACTATCGCGGAACCGCCTCCCCACCCGTCCATCATACGTTTAGCGAAGACTAGGTTCTGCTCTGTGTTGATGGAGCCGCGTTCGGGATGTATCACTGTCGGGGGCACGCCCAAGCGCATCAATTCGGACGCAAGCCAATCGGCTTCGCCGACCGGCTCGTCGCCGCGCTTGCCGCCACAGGGTATCACGGCGGGCGCGCGGCCTTCTATCCATAGCCGCGCTCCGGCTTTCGCTCTCTCCAGCGCCTCCGCGTCAGGATTACCGCCCGGCATATGCTTGCCTAATATAATGATAGCGTCCGCGTACAAACCGATCACGCTCCTTTGAACCTGCCCAGGTACGTCGTTAACACGGCTATGTCGGCTGGAGACACGCCCGGTATCCGCGACGCCTGCCCGATGGTCTCCGGCTTGACGCGATCCAGCTTCTGCCGCGCCTCGACGCGCAGGCCGGACATCGACGCGTAATCCGCGTCCGCTGGCAGAGCGCGCCGCTCCATCGCTTGAGCGCGATCCACCGACCGCCGCTGTTTGGCGAGATAACCCTCGAACTTAACGGTCAGCTCCACCTGTTCCGCCGCGTCTGTCGGTATGTCGGGCAGCGATGGATACTGCCCGCGCAGAGCCGCGTACGCCGCTCCGGGACGCTTGAGCGAGTCCGTCGCGCGCGCCGCGTCCAGCGCGTCGAACGCGGCCTTGATATGCTCCCGCTTCGCGAGCAAGCGATCCAATCGCCGCGCGCTGGCCAGCCCGATAGCGGCTGAACGCTCCGTCAAGCGCGCGTCAGCGTTATCCTGGCGAAGCAGCAGCCGGTACTCCGCGCGGGAGGTCATCATCCGGTACGGTTCGTCAACGCCTTTGACGGTCAGGTCGTCCGCCAGCACGCCGATGTAGCCTTCGTCGCGTCCGACGCGGAAGGGAGGATCCCCGCGCAGATAGAGCGCGGCGTTGATCCCGGCGAGTATGCCTTGAGCGGCGGCTTCCTCATACCCGGACGTGCCGTTTATCTGTCCGGCGAAGTACAGCCCGGGCACGCTCCGCGCCGCGAACCCTTCGTCCAGCGCGGTCGGATCGATGCAGTCATACTCTATCGCGTAGGCCAGGCGCAATAGCTCCGCGTCCTCCAGTCCGGGTATCGTGCGGATCAACCCTATCTGAACATCCTCGGGCAGAGACGTCGATAGCCCCTGCGCGTACCACTCCGGCGAGTCGAGTCCCTCCGGCTCTAGGAACACCTGATGTCGCGCCTTATCGGCGAAGCGGGTGATCTTGTCCTCGATCGACGGGCAGTACCGCGCGCCAACCCCGTTGATCCCTCCGGTAAACATCGGCGCGCGATGCAGGTTCTCGCGAATTAATTCGTGCGTGCGCTCGTTCGTCCAGGTCAGGAAACAGCGCGCGCGGTTTAAGGGCGGCTCGTCCGTCATGAACGAAAACGGCACGCGCGGCTCGTCTCCGTACTGCGGCTCCATGCGGTCGAAGCGGATCGTGCGCGCGTCGAGCCTGGCGGGCGTTCCCGTCTTGAATCGTCTAAGCGTGAAACCCAGATCGCGCAGCGAGGCGGACAACTCCAGCGCGTTCATGAAACCCTGCGGACCGCTCCGGCGCGAGTATTCGCCGATGATTATGCGGCTATCCAGATACACCCCCGCCGCAACGACAACGGCCCGCGCGTCGATGGTCTCGCCCGTCGCGGTGACGACTCCGCGCACACGACCGCCCGCAGTCCGCACTCGGCTCACCTCGGCCTGCCGCAGGGTGAGGTTTTTCTCGGACAAAACGGCCGCCAGCATCCGGTCGTGATACGCGCGCTTGTCGGCCTGCGCGCGCAGCGAGTGCACCGCGGGGCCTTTCGATCGGTTCAGCATGCGCGACTGGATAGACGACGCGTCCGCCGCGAGACCCATTTCGCCGCCCAGCGCGTCCACTTCGCGCACCAGATGCCCCTTGCCCGTGCCGCCCACGGATGGATTGCACGGCATGTGCGCGACAGCGTCCAGGCTTAACGTTAGCAGCAGCGTGCGCGCGCCCATTCGAGCCAGCGCGAGCGCGGCTTCGCATCCGGCGTGTCCCGCGCCTATCACGATCGCGCCGTACCCGCGCGGCGCATAGGAGGCAGCATCCATAGTGAATATTCTACCATGATTGGCTAAGGGGGGCAATAGGGTTAAAACGTCCTCAGCGAGGCGCGGCCTATTTCACAACCAATCTTCCAAAATAAATAAAAAACCGCCGGAGCTTACCCTCGATCAGTTGAAGCAGGGAGGCGTTCCCGGCGAGCGCGCGTCAATACACAGACAATCAATCAACGTTGAGTCCCCCCGATAAAACCATTGACGCAGGCCGCAAAAAAAGCTATAATACGACGCAGTGCGGCATGAGCCGCGCGGAACCGTTCACGCGCGATTGCGCATGAACAAGCAAAATCTGGGACATCTTACTTGAATACGCGTAATCCGCCGCCCGCGGACTCGCTCCCCGAGCGGCTCGGATGAAATAAACGTCAACGATTCGGAGTGATACGATGGCCAAGCCCGCCAAACCCGGCAAGCCCAAGAACCCGCTGGACAAGGTCTGGAGCGGAAACCGCGCGCCGCGCGCAGGAGGTATCAACAGGCGCTCGCGCAGCGCCATCATCCTGGTCGCGCTGCTGGCAGTGACCGCCGTTATCCTGACGCTGGCGCTGACCGGCGCGCGCTTCGGCCCGGGCGGGCTGTACGTGCTGCATCCGTGGGGCGAGGTGATCAACCTGGGGCTGGATCTGCGCGGCGGCGTGTATACCGTCTATCGCGGGATCGACCCGGGCGACGGCACATTCGACGCGCTGATGGACGGCACCGTCAACGTCCTTACCAACCGCCTGACCGCCCAAGGATACACCGAGGCGGCGGTGGTAAGGCAAGGCTCCGATAGGATCCGCATAGAGATACCCGCTATACAGGATCCTCAGGAGATACTCAACATCATCGGCACGCCCGCCGTACTGCAGTTCTTCGACCCGGACGGCGCGCTGATAATGGAAGGCAAGGACGTAAAAACCGCGCGCGCCGCGCTGGTGGATAACCAAGCGGTGGTGGCGTTCGAGCTGACCGACGAGGGCGCGGTGAAGTTCGCGGAGGCTACTCAACGCAATATAGGCCGCACCATATCCATCCAGCTGGACGGCAGGGTGATATCTTCGCCCCGCGTAAACTCCGCGATAACGGGCGGATCGGGATACATAGAAGGGATGTCCGGCGCGCAGGAGGCGAACCAGCTCGCGCTGTTGATCCAGTCGGGCGCTCTGCCGCTGACGATCGAACAGCTCGAGGTCTCCGCCATATCGGCTACGCTGGGCGTCGAGGCGCTAAGCCGCGCCGTGCTGGCGGGAGCGGTCGCGCTGGCGATCATACTAGCGTTCATGGCCGCGATGTACCGCTTGAGCGGAGTCGTGGCGGATATCGCGCTGATACTGTATCTGCTGGCGTTCTTCTTCATACTGGCGAACAGCATGATCCAGCTAACGCTCGCCGGCGTGCTGGGCGTGGTGCTGGGCATAGGCATGGCGGTAGACGCGAACGTCGTCATATTCGAGAGGATCAGGGAGGAATTGCAAAGAGGCCGCCCGCTGACGCTGGCAGTCCGAACGGGCTTCTCCAACGCTATGTCCGCCGTGCTGGACTCCAACGTGACGACGCTGATAGCCGCGTTTGTGCTGATGATATTCGGCACGGGCACGATAAAGGGTTTCGCGAATACTCTAGCGATAAGCGTCGTGCTGTCGATGCTCACGGCGGTATTCGTCACGCGCGGACTGCTGTACCTGATGATCCGCGTCGTAGGATCGGATAATCCGCGCCTGTTCGCGGCGTTCGACTCTGCCGGAGTGAAACGCTCGGCTCCCGCGTTCCTGCGCGACCACGCCAGGCAATGCTTAGCCGGAGTCGGCGTGATAGTCGTGCTCGCGCTGGGACTGTCGGCGTTCGGCGCGGGGCTGAACATCGGCATAGACTTCACCGGCGGCGTTCTGCTCAAGTACGAGGTGGGCCAGGCGTTCGACTCGATCGACATAGAGCGCGCCGTCCGCGAGGCCGGATACGACGAGCTGCCCCAGATCGCCAAGTCCGGCGACAACCAGACCCAGGCGCAGATACGCATCAAAGACGTGGACGAGTTCGACGCGTACCGCGCCAGGCTGGAAGACATACTGCGCGAGGAGTATCCGGATATAGAATACCTATCGGTGGATCGGATAGGCGCGGTGGCGGGGCGACAGCTGGTCAATAACGCGATAGGCAGCGTGCTGTTGGCGGCTGCGCTGATGCTGGCGTATATCGCGATACGGTTCGACCTGTTTTCAGGCATGGCGGCGGTGTTCGGCCTGGTGTGCGACATAGCCGCGATGGCGTCGTTTATGGTGTTCTTCCGCTCGTTCGTGCAGATTAACTCGACGTTTATCGCGGCGTGCCTAACGATCGTCGGGTATTCGATCAACAACACGATCATACTATTCGACCGGATCCGCGAGAATCAGCGCAAGTCCGACGCGCGCGGCTCGTCGCGCATGGAGATGGTATCCCGCTCCGTGTACGAAACGATAGGCCGCACGACCAACACGACCCTGACCACGCTCGTCGCGATCGTGACGCTGTTTATACTGGGCGTGTCCGCGACGCGGGAGTTCGCTCTGCCGCTGATCATCGGCATATTCGCGGGGCTGTTCTCCTCGACCAAGATCAACGGCTACGTCTGGGCGTGGCTGGCGGAACGCGGCAGGAACTGGCGATTCCTTAAAAAGAACGCTGGATCCGCCGCGAGGCAATCCCCAGGCAGGGCGTAACGCGCTCCGGCCTTTCCGCGTATATATCGCGGAAAGGCCTTTTATTATCCATCAATATCGCGGCAAAGGGAGGCAGGAGTGCTTCGACTGATACAGCGGCCCGCGCCTGAATCGGCGGCGGAAGACCTGATAGCGTGCGGATATCCCCGAACGATGGCGCGGCTGCTGGCGCGGCGCGGCGTGGAAACGCCGGACCAGGCGCGGGACTTCCTGCACCCTTCGCCGGAACAGCTGCGCGATCCGCTGGATATGCCCGGGATGCAGCGCGCCGCCGAGGTAATAGGACGCGCGGCGGAGATCGGCGAGCGCATCGCCGTCTTCGGCGACTACGACGCGGACGGAGTCTGCGCCTCCGCGCTGTTAAGCGACGCGCTCAAACGCGCCGGAGCGAACGTAACGGTTCACATCCCGGAGCGCCGAGGCGAGGGTTACGGCCTGACGATCCCCGCTCTGGAGCGTCTGCGCCCCGAATGCGACCTGCTGATCACGGTGGACTGCGGCATAACGGCGGTGGAGGAATCGCGCTGGGCAAGGGCGAACGGCCTGCGCTTAGTCATAACCGACCATCATGAACCGGGCAAAACGTTGCCCGACTGCGACGCGCTGGTCGATCCGATGCTCGACGCGCCAAGAAGCTCGCCTCTGTGCGGAGCCGGAGTCGCGTTCAAGCTGGTTCAGGCGCTATACGGTTGGAGCGAGGCCGCGCGGTCGATCGATCTAGCCGCTCTAGCCACCGTTGCGGACATCGTGCCCATGCTGGGCGAGAACCGCGTGCTGGCCTCGCTGGGCGTAGACGCGATTCGCCGCACCGAGAGGCTCGGTCTGCGCGCGCTGATAGACGCGGCGGGATTGACCGGCAAACGCTTGACGGCGGGACACGTGGGATTCCAGCTTGCGCCGAGGCTCAACTCCGCCGGGCGAGTGGGGAGCGCGTCGCGGAACATCGATCTGCTGCTGACGGACGATTTCGCGCGGGCGCGCGAGATAGCGCTCTCGCTCAACGCGGAGAACGAGCGCCGCCAGTCCATCCAGCGCGAGCTGACGAACGCCGCCGAAGCCCGCGCGCTAGAGATAACGGACTTCCGCCGCGACCGTCTGCTCACTCCCGACGGCCTGGACTGGAACGCGGGCGTGATCGGTCTTGCCGCGTCGTCGCTAACGGAGCGTTATCATCTGCCCGCGATCGTGTTCGCCGTTCATGAGAAGGACGGCGTGATGATGGCGACCGGATCGGCGCGGTCGATACCGGGCGTGCACATCCGGCAGGTAATGGCGGAGTGCGGGGATCTGTTCACGCGGTTTGGCGGGCACGCGCAAGCTGCGGGATGCACGCTCCCGGCCGACAAGCTGCCCGAACTGCGCGAGCGCCTGAACCGGATCGTCGTCGAGCGCACCGATCCCGAGACCTTCATCCCATGCGAGCGCTACGACGACGAATTAACTCTGCGCGAAATGACGATGCCCTTCCTTGAGAATCTCAAGCAATTGGAGCCGCACGGCATAGGCAACCCCGCGCCGGCGTTTCTCATACGCGGCGCGAAGCCCGTCAGCGTCAAGAAGGTGGGCGCGGATCGCCGCCATCTGAAGCTAAGGTTCCTGCAGGACGGGGCTGGCGTTGACGGCATGGCGTTCGGACAGGCGGAGCATCTGTCGGATCGGCTGGACGATCTGCCCGCGCGGATGGACGCTCTGGTTCACGGGACGATCAACGACTTCATGGGGATGCGCACCGTGCAGTTCGTCGCGGAGAAACTGCTGCCCTCCTCGCCGCTGGACGCGTTCGAGAAGCGATGCCTAAGCATGCGGGATCGGTTCGATCGGGAGCTAGCGGAGCGCGTACTCTCGCCGATCGAGCCGCCGCAGCCGATTAACGCGTTATCGCGGGGCGAGTTGAGAGATCGCGTATCCGGCGCGCTGAGGTCGGGGTATCAAGGCGTACTGCTCGCGGCGAGGACTCTGCCCGCCGCGCTGGACTGGGCGGACTGGCTGCGCCGGTCGGATCTCGCGGATCGGGTGGACTGCCAGCCCCAAGCGATAAACGATCCCCGCGCGTTCCACACGCTCGCCGCGCTGCCGCCGTTTAACGGATTGTCCGCGCGGTACGACTCTATCGCGTTCCTGGATATTCCGCCCAGCGTCGATGAGATCGCGGCTATTGGGCATGCCTGTCCCGACGCGGACATATGGTTGGATGACGACGCGCGAGAGTGGGAGTCCGCGGCTGCGGCGCTGGCTCCGAGCGACGATCAGTTGCGCGCGCTGTTCCGCGCTCTGTCCGCGCCAGGCGGCGAGCCGGCCTCGCTGGACGGATACGCGTCGG
This sequence comes from Oscillospiraceae bacterium, assembly GCA_031255415.1. GTDB lineage: Bacteria > Bacillota > Clostridia > Christensenellales > Aristaeellaceae > BNUH01. Next base: position 4,438 of record JAIRSO010000020.1, on the reverse strand, counting down.
CGCTGGGATCGTCCGCCGCGACGGTGTATATAGGCATGCGGATATTCGAGGAGCTGGGATTCATCCGCTGGACGGAGGAACCGTTCGAGTGCGCGATATTGGCTAAGAAGAACCAGTCCAAGCGGCTGCTGGGCGACAGCGAGCTATACAGGCGCTGCCGCTCCCGGCAAAGCCGCCCGCGAACCCTGGAGGTACCCTTTGAGCGAACTTAGGCGTTACGACACGCTGGACGCGCTGCTGGACGCGATGCGAAGGTATCAGGACGAGGATTCGCTCGAGCTGGTCGCGCGCGCGTGGAAATTCGCGGAGGCCGCGCACGCCAGCCAGCTGCGCAAGTCCGGCGAGCCGTATTTCACCCATCCCAGCACCGTCGCCACGATACTCGCCGACCTAATGCTGGACGCTACGACCGTTGCCGCCGGACTGCTCCACGACTGCGTGGAGGACGTGGAGGGCGTGACGGTCGAGACGATCCAGAAGGATTTCGGGCAGGACGTGGCGCAGTTGGTGGACGGCGTGACGAAACTATCGCGCCTGGAGTTCACCACGCGCGAGGAGCAGCAGGCCGAGACGCTGCGTAAGATGATTCTGGCGATGTCCAGGGATATACGCGTCGTACTGATAAAACTCGCGGATCGGCTGCACAACATGAAGACGCTCAAGTTCCAGCCCAAGGATAGGCAGCTAGCCATCGCGCAGGAGACGCTGGACATATACGCGCCGCTGGCGCATCGGCTGGGCGTGTTCACGATCAAGTCGGAGCTAGAAGACCTGTCGCTGTCCGTCATCGATCCGGAGGGTTATAAAGACCTGGCGCACAGGATAGGGATGAAACGATCCGAGCGCGAGAGTTTCATCAAGAGCGTCATCGATCAACTGCGCGACGAGCTGGACGAGGCTGGCGTGATGTGCGAGATCACCGGCCGACCCAAACACTTCTACAGCATTTATAAAAAAATAAAACTGCAGGGCAGGCCGTTCGAGCAGCTTTACGACCTGACCGCGATCCGCGTGATAGTCGATACGCTGCGGGATTGTTATACCGTGCTGGGGATCGTGCACACGCTGTGGAAACAGGTGCCCAATCGTTTCAAGGATTACATATCCACGCCCAAACCCAACATGTACCAATCGCTGCACACCACCGTCGTCAGCGGCAACGGGCAGCCCTTCGAGGTGCAGATACGCACCTTCGAGATGCACCGCGTCGCGGAATACGGTATCGCCGCGCACTGGCGGTACAAAGAAGGCCGCGCGCGCGACGATCTGGATAAGAAGCTATACTGGCTGCGCCAGATCATCGACTGGCAGAACGAGACGAAGGACAGCCAGGAGTTCATCGACTCGCTGAAGGTGGATCTATTCAGCGACGAGGTATTCGTGTTCACGCCCAAGGGCGCGATCATCGATCTGCCCAAAGGGGCCACGCCGCTGGACTTCGCGTACCGCATCCACACGCAGATAGGCAACCGTTGCACCGGCGCGAAGGTGAACGGGCGCGTGGTGCCGCTGGGCACGGAGCTTCAGACGGGCGACTTCGTGGAGATACTGACCAGTTCGTCCAGCCGCGGACCCAGCCGCGACTGGCTGCGGATCGTCAAGACCTCGCAGGCGAAGTCAAAGATCCGCCAGTATTTCAAGAAACAGTTCAAGGACGAGAACATAGAGTTGGGGCGCACGATGCTGGAGCACGAGGCTCAGCGCAACAACGTTCCCATATCGACCCTGATCAAGCCCGAGCTTGCGGACGTGATACTGCGCAAGTACTCGTTCGTCGATATGGAGGATATGTACGTCGCGGTCGGGTGCGGGATGATCAGCGCGATGCACGTCATCTCCCGGTTGATCGAGGAGAGCCGCAGGCGCGAGAAGCCCGCGCCAAAGGCCGTCGATCCGATGGATCCCGCCGTGCTGGCGGAACAGAACGCGAAGCGGCAGCAGTTAGCGTCCACCCACGGGGTGTTCGTGGCAGGCGATCCGGGCATGCTGGTACGGTTCGCGCGGTGCTGCAACCCCGTGCCCGGCGATGATATAGTGGGGTATATCACGCGCGGGCGGGGCGTTACGGTGCATAAGACGGACTGCTCGAACGCGCGCGCGGGCCAGGCCGGGGAGACGGAGCGGATGGTCGGGGTGAGTTGGGATCGCGAGTGTCCGGCGGAGACGGTGTTCAACGCGGATATACAGATCGTCGCGGCGGATCACGACGGGTTAATGGGCGAGCTAGCCTCCCTGCTCAACGTTATGAATTGCAAGGTGATGACGGTTCACGCCCACGCGCATGACAACGGCTCATGCACGATCAGCATGACGATCAAGATAAACTCCCGCGATCAGCTGGACAGGGTGATGCGGGGCATACAGAAACGGTCGGACGTGGTAGAGGTGTTCCGGCTGACGAGTTGAGGTATAGATGAGACTGGTTATACAGCGCGTAAAGAGCGCGTCGGTTACGGTTGGCGGGGAGATAGCCGGGCGGGTTGGCGTGGGATATTTGGTTTTGGTTGGCGTGGAGGATGGCGACACGATCGACGACGCGCGCTACTGCGCCGCTAAGACCGCCGGACTGCGCGTATTCGAGGACGCTGACGGGAAGATGAACCTGTCGCTGCTGGATGTTGGCGGAGGGGCGCTGGCTGTGTCGCAGTTCACGCTGTTAGGAGACGTTAGGCACGGGAGGCGGCCTAGCTTCATCAGCGCGGCGAGGCCGGAGATTGCCGACGGGTTATTCGCGTCGTTCTGCGGCGAGCTAAGGGGGCGCGGCCTGCATGTCGAGACGGGCGTATTCCAGGCGCACATGGAGGTTGAGCTGGTCAACGACGGGCCGGTGACTATACTGGTGGACAGTCGGCGGCGGTTCTGACGATGGCGGTAACGCTGGAGACGAACCTGCCCGCGTTCGCCAACGATATATCCGACGTTATCAAGATGATGCTGGCTAACGGTTCGGACGGCATGCTGGCGCATACTCATACGGAGTCCGGCGGGTGGTGGGTAGAGCGATGCGCGTATGGCGGGCAATCGTTCGAGTGGCGTGTATTGCCGCCGAAGCGTGGCGGGATGACGCGCGAGGCGTTCGCGCTGTACGAGAAGCGGCTTATGAAACGCGCGGCGAAGCAGTGTTGTTATTATCTATTAAAGAACGTCACAGGCCGCGTGCCTCCATGGGGCGCGCTGACAGGGATACGCCCGACGCGGCTGTATGCGGAGAGACTCGCGGCGGGCGATCCCGATCCGGAGCGCGCCTTAATCCAGCGGTACGACGTGAGGCCGGACAAGGCCGCGCTGCTAGGGAGCGTCGCGCGCGCGCAGGTTCCGTATCTGGACGCGCCGCCGGACGCTGTTGATATATATGTGGGCATACCTTACTGCGCGACGCGGTGCGCGTACTGCTCGTTTAAGACGGAGATCATCCCAAAGGATCCGCGCAAGACGGACGCTTACGTGGACGCGCTGGAGCGGGAGATCCATTGCGTCCGGAGGATGATCAGCGAAGCTGGATTGAGGCCGCGCGCGCTATACGTAGGCGGCGGCACGCCCACCGCGCTGGACGCGGCAAGACTGGATCGCGTGCTGTCCGCGCTGGACGATTCGTTTTGCCATGAACCGGGCTTGATGGAATATACGGTCGAGGCAGGCAGGCCGGACACGCTGGATAACGCTCGGCTGGCGGTATTGCGAAGCCATCCGGTAACGCGCGTCAGCATAAACCCGCAGACCATGAACGACGCGACGCTCGCGTTGATAGGCAGGATGCACACCGCCGCGCAGACGGAGGACGCTTTCGCGCGCGCGAGGCAAGCGGGATTTGACAACGTCAACATGGATCTGATAGCGGCTCTGCCCGGCGAGACGGAGGAGGATTTCGCGCGGACGCTGGAGGCTGTGCGCGCGTTAAGCCCGGAGAGCCTGACCATACACACGCTTGCGCTGAAGCGCGCGTCGCGATTGAGCGAGGACTCGGCTTACGCGGCGGCGGAACCCAGCGTTGTCGAATCGATGATCGCGATGGGCAATGAAGCCGCGCGGTCGATGGGTATGTCGCCTTACTATCTATATCGACAGAAACAGATGGCTGGCGACATGGAGAATGTAGGGTACGCTAAACCTGGGCGCGTCTGCGTGTATAACATCGACATGATGGAAGAGACGGTTAGCATACTGGCGTTAGGCGCGGGCGGGATCAGCAAGCGCGTGAGCCGCGACCCGCGCAAGGGGTTGAGGATCGAGCGCGCAGCCAATATGATGGAGTCGCACAGGTATATTGTCCGCGTTGAGGAAATGGCGCTAAGGAAACGGGGACTGTGGGGGATGGATGGCGAGCCTAGTAGTCTGCTAAGTCCAAACGCTCAGTTATGAGCGGATCTTTTCGCCGCTCGCGTCGGTTCTTTCCGTCGACGGACCTCCAGTCCGCCTCCTCCACTCACCTTAGCGAGCA
>JAIRSO010000007.1 GCA_031255415.1 Oscillospiraceae bacterium | reverse complement strand
GATTATGCAAAACGCCGGAGGAGGATGCTTAGTGAAGAAAATCCTGTCGCTCGTATTGGCCGCGTGCATGCTGCTGGGTCTTGGCATGTCCGCCGCAAGCGCCGACGAACTGAAAGAGTTCCATACTTATGAAACTATAGCCCGCGAAGTGGAGACGTTTAACGTCCATTATTCCCAAAACGCGAGGGACTCGAACGTCACCACCAACCTTATCGACCCGCTGCTGACCAATGATCCCAAAGGCGCGCTCATTGCATGCGCGGCTAAGGAGTGGAGTTCCGAGGACGGCGGCAAGACGTGGACGTTCATCCTTAACGACGGAATGACCTGGGTGGACAAGGACGGCGGCTACAAAGCGGACGTAGTCGCGAACGACTGGATCGTAGGCCTCGAATGGGTGCTTAACTTCGCTAAGAACGACGCGGCCAACACCTCGATGCCCATCGAGATGCTGAAGGGCGCGGGCGAATACTATGAATATACCAAGGCTCTGGCCGAGAGCGAAGGCGCGGACGCCGCCAAGGCCTTAGGCCTGGAGAAATTCCTTGAGATAGTCGGCGTATCCTCGCCTGACGACAAAACCCTCGTCTATACGTGCGTGGAGCAGCTCCCTTACTTCCCGACCGTCACCACGTACAACGGCTTCTACCCGCTGTCCGCCGGATTGATCGACGAGATCGGCGTGGATGGATACAAGGCCGTGTCCTGGGATACCCTCTGGTATTCCGGCCCGTACACCGTTACCTCATATATCCATGAGAACGAGAAGATCCTCACCGCCAACCCGACGTACTACAACGCCGATAATGTCAAGCGTTTCGAGAATGTCGTGGTCAAGATGGTCGAGTCTCCGGAAGTCGCGTTCACGCTCTTCCAGACCGGCGAGTTGGATCACGTCTCCCTCACGGCCTCCACGCTTAACACCATCTACAACAGCGCGTCCCATGAGTTCCACGATTACCTCACCGAGATGCGCCCCACGAAGTTTTCCTATCAGTATCACCTGGTATACGACAAAAAGCTGGAAAACGGCGAGCCGGACGTGAACTGGAACACCGCTATCGCTAATGAGGCGTTCAGGCTTAGCTGGTACTACGGACTGGACAATACCCCGATATTAGCCCGCAATAACGCGATCAACCCGCTGTCCTGCCAGAACTTCGGATACACCGCCAACAACGTCGCGGTTACGTCCGACGGAGTGGACTATACGCAGCTGGTGCGCGACGAGCTAGGCTTGCAGTATTCCAGCGAAACCTACAACCGCTGCGATCCCGAAAAAGCGGCGGCATACAAAGCGCAGGCCATAGAGGAACTGACCGCCAAGGGCGTAACCTTCCCCGTGCAGATCGACTACTACATCGCGGGCAACAACCAGACCGCCAAGGATACCGCTGACACGATCGCGCAGGTGTTCAGCGATTGCCTCGGCGACGACTATGTCCAGATAAACACCAAGACATACGTATCCAACATCGCCTCCGAGGTGCGCAACCCGCAGCTCGCGTCATTCTACATCAACGGCTGGGGCGCGGATTTCGGCGATCCGGTCAACTTCGTCGGGCAGGAGACGTATGGCGAGGACAACGCGTACTACTCCACGACCTATTCCAAGATCAACAACGTGGACGACGAAGATCTCATCGCGACCTATAAGGAATTCACCAAGCTGGTGAACGACGCGCGCGCCATCTCCGACGACCTCGACGCGCGTTACGCCGCCTTCGCGAAGTCGGAGGCGTACATGCTCGAGCACGCTTTGGTGATCCCTCTGTACTACCTGGTGGAATGGCAGATCACAGCGGTCAACGACTACTCGAAGGTGTACAGCGCGTATGGTATACAGAACTACCGTTACGTGAACTGGGAGACCAGTTCCGACCTGTATACCGCCGAGGACTACGCCAGGTTCGCCGCTCAGTAACCGCGATTCGACGCGAACGCGCTCATTCCGCAGGGATTCATCACGAGTCCCTGCGGATTCCATAAAATTCCTTTGCGAGGACGGTGGGATAATGCTGGGATATACGCTCAAGAGGCTGCTGCAATCCGTTTTTACCGTACTGCTTATAGTGACTATCGTATTTTTATTGTTGCGCCTCATGCCCACCGATTACTATTTTACTGAAGACGAGCTAATCAAACTTACGGATCAGCAGAAACTCGACAGGCTGCAGGCGGCGGGGCTGCTCGATCCGCCGTTCACGCAATTGGGACGTTTCTACAGGCAGCTGTTCACCAAACTGGACTTGGGCACGAGCCGACGTATCCAGGTGAATAAACCCGTCGTGGATCTCATTGCCGGTAAGTTTTCCATCTCCATGCGCCTAGGCTTGACGGCGCTCAGCGTGTCGCTGGCGCTGGGAGTGGCGCTGGGAGTCATCCAAGCCCGGTTCAAGGACGGATTATTCGACCACATTGGCACGGCATACACTATCTTCATCAACGCGGTGCCGCCTTTGGTATCGTATTCGCTTGTGCTGACGTTTGGCGCGCGCGCGTTCGGACTCCCTTCGCTGTACACGATGCGCAAGCCCGGCCCATCGTCCATACTGCCCATCATATGTTTGGCTATGGGTTCGGTCGCGGGCTACATGCTCTGGACGCGGCGGTACATGGTTGACGAGTTGAATAAGGATTACATACGTCTCGCGCGGCTCAAGGGATTGTCTACGGGCAGCATTATGTTTAGGCACGTGCTCAAGAACGCGTTCGTGCCGCTGGCGCAGTACCTGCCCTATTCCGTGCTGTTGACGGTGGGCGGATCGCTGCTGGTGGAGCGGTTCTTCTCGGTGCCGGGCATGGGCCCGCTGCTCACGGACGCTATATCAAGATATGACACGAACCTCGTGCAGGCTATAGTTATGATGTACGCGTCGCTGGGCATCGCGGGCGTGTTCCTGGGCGATATATTGATGACGCTCATCGACCCGCGCATACACCTGGGCGGCAAGGAGGCGGTGCGATGATGGCCGCGGCAAACATAAAGGCCAGAACGGGCATGTCGGAGAAACAGCTGTTCGACTTCGCGGCGTTCCGATTCCAGGACGCGGAGCGCACGGGCTATTCCGAATACTCGTATTGGAAAAGCGTCTGGCGCAACTTCGTTAAGAAAAAGAGCGCGGTCATAATGCTGGGCGTGTTCGTCGTGCTGTTCATATTCACGTTCGTGGCGGCGGCTATTGGCAAGTACGACGTGAACAACCTGCGCATAGTCGATTCGCTGATGTTCACGCGCCCGGGCGGAGAGTTCTGGTTCGGCACGGATAACCTAGGCCGGGATTACTGGGCGCAGGTCTGGCACGCCACGCGCACGTCCATAATACTCGCTGTGTCGGTCTCGGCGGGGCAGATACTCCTGGGCGTGATCATCGGGATGATGTGGGGCTACGTGCGCAAGCTCGACCGCCTCTTCACGGAGCTGTATAACCTGATCGACAACATCCCAACGATCATATACATGACCCTGATCGCGCTGATGATAGGCAAGAGCTACTTTATCATGGCGTGCGCGATCATCGGCTTTGGCTGGCTGGCCACCGCGCGCAACGTGCGCAACCTCGTGTTCATGTACCGCGACCGCGAGTATAACCTCGCCTCTCGATGCCTGGGCACGAAGCTCTGGCGCATTTTAACGAAGAATATACTGCCCTATCTCATCAGCGTGATCATACTGCGCCTCGCGCTTGCGATACCCGGGACCATCGCTTACGAGACCACGCTGGCCTACCTCGGCCTGATGGATATATCAACGCCGTCGCTGGGCATACTCCTGCGCAACGCGCGCAGTTTCTTCCTGGATTATCCATACCTGCTGGTCATACCAGCCTCCATAGTGTCGGTAATAACGGTGACGTTCTATCTGGTGGGCAACGCGTTCTCCGACGCGTGCGATCCGCGCAATCACGTTTGAGGAGGCGGGATGATGAGCAGTGAAGCGGCGGCGCGCATAGACGGCGGCGCGATCGACAGCCGGGCGCGGCAGGCGGCAGCCCAGCCCATACTATCCGCGCGGGACGTCGAGGTGGATTTCACGCTGCGCGGGCAGCGCCTCAAGGCGATACGCAGATGCTCGCTGGACGTGTACGAGGGCGAGACGCTCGCGATCGTGGGCGAGTCCGGATCGGGCAAGTCGGTTTTCGCGAAGTGTTTCCTGGGCATGTTGGATAAGAACGGCGCGGTCACGGGCGGCACGATCATGTACGGCGGGCGAGACCTGGCGAAGTTTACCACGGAGCGCGAGTGGCGGTCGATTCGCGGCAAGAAGATCGCGATGGTCACGCAGGACCCGATGACCAGCCTGAACCCGCTCAAGAAGATAGGCGCGCAGATACGCGAGGCCATAGAGCTGCATCAAGGCCTGCACGGCTCGAGGGCGAGGCATGAAGCCGTGCGCATGCTGGATATGGTGGGCATACCCGATCCGGAGCGCCGCTACGGGCAGTATCCGCACGAGTTTTCCGGCGGTATGCGCCAGCGCGTGGTAATAGCCATAGCCATGGCGTGCCGACCGCAGATACTCATATGCGACGAGCCGACCACCGCGCTCGACGTGACTATTCAGGCGCAGATACTCCAGCTCGTCAACGCGCTGCGCAGGGATCACGGCATGACCATCATATACATCACGCACGATCTGGGCGTGGTGGCGAAGGTGGCGGATCGCGTCGCGGTCATGTACGCGGGGCAGGTCGTCGAGGTGGGATTGACGGCGGAGGTGTTCTTCGGCGCGGATCATCCATACACATGGGCGCTGCTGGGCGCGCTGCCGCAGCTGGGCGTGAGGGGCAAGGGTCTGCCCGCGATAGACGGCACGCCTCCTAATCTATTCAACAAGATCATCGGCGACTCGTTCGCGCCGCGCAACCGAAAGGCGCTGAACATCGACTTCATCGAGGAGCCGCCGATGTTCCGGGTATCGCCTACCCATCAGGCTAAGACGTGGCTGCTCGATCCTCGCGCGCCGAAACTGGAGCGCCCCGACTCGATCCGGCGACTGCAGTCAGCCTCGATCGATCAGCCGACAGCGGAGGCGACCGGCTCCGCGCCGCGCGAGCCGCTGGTCGAGGTCAAGGATATGCGGGTGGCGTTCGGCAGCGGCAGGAAGCGGTTCGTCGCGGTGAACGACGTGAGTTTCACCGTGTACCGGGGCGAGACGTTCTCGCTGGTGGGGGAGTCCGGCTCCGGCAAGACGACGATCGGCAGGGCGATACTGCGCGTGAACCCGCTGGCGAACGGCGAGGTGCTATTCAAGAACAGGCGCATCAGCGGCAAGATAGACAAGGCTCTTGACCTGGAGGTCATCCGCAGTATGCAGATGATATTCCAGGACCCGATGGCCTCGCTGAACGAGCGCGCGAAGGTGGATTACATCATCTCCGAGGGGCTGCTCAACCACCGCCTCTACGGCGACGAGGCCGAGCGCGAGGCGAAGGTTCGCAAGGCTCTGGAAGAGGTAGGCCTTCTGCCCGAGTTTTCGAGCCGGTTCCCGCACGAGTTCAGCGGCGGGCAGAGGCAGCGCATCGGCATAGCCCGCGCGCTGGTCATGGAACCGGAGTTCATCGTCGCGGACGAACCGATATCCGCGCTGGACGTATCGATCCGCGCGCAGGCGCTCAACCTGCTCAACGATCTCAAGCGCAGCCACAACCTGACGTACCTATTCATCGCGCATGATCTGTCCGTGGTGCGCTTCATATCCGACCGTATCGCGGTCATACACAAGGGGCGCATAGTCGAGATGGCCGAGACGGAGGAGTTGTTCAGACATCCGCTGCATCCGTACACGCGCGCGCTGTTCTCCGCCGCGCCCTCGCCTAATCCCGATATAGAGCGTGGCAAGCGTCTGCTGGCCTACGATCCCGCCATGCACGACTACTCGAGCGATAAACCCGTATGGAATGAGATCGCGCCGGGACACTTCGTCTACGGGAATCAGCGCGAACTGGATGGTTATGCCCGCGCGCTGGGGGCGTAGGGACGCGGCGGTATCGACGGTATGGATTGACCGCCAGCGGCGCGGGTTGATTATTGTGTGTTGCTAGGCGGCCGGTAGCGGCCGCCTATTGCGTTATCGGCGTTCGTTTCAGATGGTATATATAACCAGTGAACAATTGTGGTTGGAGGAGCGTCTAAACACTGTCCTGTTTGGATTTTCCATCTTCACTCGTCTTTTCGCCGTTCGCGCGGTTCCGTTCAGTTGACGGATCGCCGGCGCATACTCCATTCTCCTCGGCGAACGGTATAAATACATCGCGAATCGGATGGATCTGATCCGGACGGTGCATTAACCCTGACATACGACGGAGGGTTTGACGTGAAGAAGGCTTCATGCGTCGCGCTGATTATCATATTGTTACTGCCATTCGCGGTTCGGGACGCGGCGGCGCTGGGATTCTCCGACGATCCTGCAGCTATTGCCGAAGCGGCGAAGTCGGTTTTGCTTCTCTATGTGTTTGACGAGCAAGGCGAGATTGTCTCGAGCGGAAGCGGGTTTGTCGCGCTTGATGGTCTAGAGGTCATAACTAACTACCACGTAGTCAGCGAAGCGAACATGATATTCGGGATCGGTGATGATAGAAGGATATATGTGTTCGATCGGATATTAGCCGCTGATAAAGAGCTCGATATTGCTATTCTTAGGATGCCAAAGTCCGGCGGCATGAAGCCGCTTCCTCTCGCGCAAGGCGACATCGTGCTTCGCGCGGAGCGCGTAGTCGCGATAGGCACGCCGCAAGGGGATATCGATATGCTCAACACCGTCTCGCTCGGCAATGTCAGCAATGTTTCAGCGAGCGGGCATATTCAGTTCACCGCGCCTATATCAAGCGGCAACAGCGGCGGCGCGCTGATAAACGACGTTGGGAAGGTTATCGGAATAACCACGGAGTCGCTCGTTGGAAACGCCGAATCCATCGTCCAAAATGTCAACTTCGCTATACCCGCCGAGTTGGTTATCGATATGTACCAAAACAAACGGCATGACGTATATCGCTATTTGTTTATAAATGAAGAACTGCTGGCTGTTCACAGCACGCCCATGTCTGATTACCTGGACATAGAGCCAATCGCGCCGAGGCCGACCATTGCGCCCGCAGCGACGTCCACGCCGAGGCCGACCATTAAGCCAACAATGAAACCCACAACGCCAACCCCGCCGAAGCCGACCGTCAAGACGGGTGAGAATGAGGACATATTGCTGTTCTTTGATAAAAATCCTACGGACTTCATTAATAATTACGCATATATAGCCATGGATGAAGTACCTGCTTACCTCGAATTAGGCCCCAATGAACAGAGCGCGCTAACGCTGTCGAAGGGCACAGCCGTCTGGTGTTATGGCCTGTATTATACCGCGCAGGGCGAAAGAATGATTCGCGTAACCCGCGTAGGTAAAAGTTACGTCGGGGAGTATTTTGTTCGAGAGGATGCGCTTACTTTAAGAATAATAGACTTGATTACGCCTCGTCCAACGTTGAAACCGATAATTAAGCCATACATGCGGCCTACTCCTAAACCATCCCCGCGCCCAACAGCCACACCGCTCGTCGGATTGGTTATTCCATATGCGGATAGTGCTAAATATTGGATCCAAGAGGATACTCTACACTTTTGGATAAAGGTTGAAAACATATCGAAAGTCAAGACTGTTAAAGCTTTCGAGATGGAGATTTACACAACTGACGTGTGGGGCAAGAGGCTGCACAAAGGAAACTATAGCAGCGTATGGACGACTATTAAAAATATCAAACCAGGGGAGCAAGCATTCTCGGACTATGCCGCTGTTATGTATCAAAAGGAGACATACGGCGTCTACGCAAGCATCATTAGAGTTATATATACCGATGGCACTATAGTCTCACCCCCGCGAGATTATCGCGGCTGGGAATTGGATGTGTAGCTTGACTCCTTTCGGTTACGGATGATATACTGCCAAGCGAGGTTTATCTATATGAATTCGTGGATAGTCCGGCTCCGCGCGAGAGGATGTTTTTGTGCAGTTATTTATCCCTGGCAAGCCGTTCTACAAGGGCAATCTCCACATGCACACGACCGTATCCGACGGTAAGCTCACGCCAGAAGACGCTATGGATCGATACTGGCGCGGCGGTTATGACTTCATCGCCATAACCGATCATTGGAAACCCTCAGTCGAGCGCTGGCATAAGGGCATGCTGTGCCTGCCGGGCGTGGAGATAGATTATAACCTGCCGGGGCAGGTGATCCATATAGTGGGCGTGGGCATGGGCGAAGGGTTGATGGATCGCGTGAAACCCAGGCAGTCGGCGCAGTCGGGCGTTGATATTATCAACGAGGAGGGAGGCCGCGCGATACTCGCGCACCCGAGTTGGTCGCTGAATACGCCGGAGATCATTGGCGCGATGCGCGGCCTAGCCGCCGCGGAGGTGTATAACGCCGTGTCCGGCTTCCCGTGGAACGCGGGGCGCGCGGATTCGACCGGCATACTCGATATAGCGGCGGCGCAAGGACACATGCCGCGCTGGGTCGCGTCGGACGACAGCCATTTCTATAACGGAGAGGAATGCTCCGCGTTCATACGGATACAAGCGGACTCGCTCGCGCGCGAGGACATACTCGCCGCGCTGGATAAGGGGCTGTTCTACGCCAGCAGGGGGCCGTCCTTCCGGCAGGCCGAACTGACGGAGGACAGGCTCATAGTCGAGTGCGAGCCTGTCTCCCGCATAGCGTTCGCGTCGGATCTGCCGTATGTGGCGGGGCGCGTGTTCGAGGGCGAGGGACTCACCCGCGCGGAGTATCCGCTGCAACTCCATCGTCGGGAGCGGTTCGTCCGCTGCGCGATATACGACGATAAAGGCCGCCAGGCATGGTTAAGCCCGATACCGTTGAGCGGCCTATAACACTAGTAGTCTGCTAAGTCCAAGCACTCAGTTATGAGCGGATCTTTTCGCCGCTCGCGTCGGTTCTGTCCGTCGACGAACCTCCAGCCCCCATGATGTTAACGTGGGTTAAAAGCGCTAACCGCGCTAGTCCCGCGATTGCTTCGTCGATCGTTTTTAACATAATGGTGCCGAAGGCGGGACTCGAACCCGCACGCCCTATCGGACAAAAGATTTTAAGTCTCTGGCGTCTGCCATTCCGCCACTTCGGCACGCGCAAATTGTAGCGCGAACGGCGCGGAATGTCAACACTATCGCGCGGTTATTCGGTAAAGACCTCCGCCGTCAGCCGCGCGGCTATCGCGGTCATATCGTCGCGCGCTTCTCCAGCCACGCGCTCGAGAGCGGCGCGGAGCAGTTCGTTCGCGAACGACTCCGGCTCGTGAGGCAGACGCGCCATGACCGCCAGCATCGCGTCCTCGCGCTCGAAGCTGTCCACGATCCCGTCGCTTACCATCACCAGCAGATCCCCGGCTATCAGTTTCATGCGGAAGCTCTTGGGCGTTACGTCCTCCAGTATGCCCATGGGTAGCGTGCCGCCGGACAGCTTGCGGCAGCGATCCTGGCGGATCAGGAACGACGCGCACGCGCCCATCTTTTCAAACGCCGCGTCTCCGTTCTTGAGGTCGAGCACGCATAGATCGAGCGTCGCGTAACGCTCCTGGCTGTGGGTGGTGCGCACGAGATCGTTCACGACCGATAACAGTTCCTTGCGTCCATAACCCGCCTGGAAACCTTCGGTCAGCAGGCTCAGCACCGCGCCGCTCTCCTTCGCCGCGTCGGAGCCGTGACCCATCCCGTCGGACAGCGCTAGCATGTGCCGCGCGCGCGGCAGCGGCTGGGATCGCCAGCCGTCGCCGTTCTCCAACTGGCCTTGCGCCGGGCACGTCGCGATCCCCACCGACGCGGACAGCGCGGGCCGCTGGGAAATGTATACCAATCCATCCCACAATGGCTTGGCGGTCAGCGGCGCGGCTAGCGCGCGCGAAAGCGCGGTCATAGGCGGCTCGCCCAGATCGGCTTTTTCAGGCGGGATCAACACTATCTGCAGCAGATCGTCCAGGCGGTAAGGCATCGCGGTGCATACGCGCCAGCGCGTTTTGGACAGCGCGCGTGATATCGCCAGCCGCTCCGCCGGGGCTGCCGGCTTGACCTGCGCCAGCAACATCGATAATTGATTGAGCAGAGCGGCTTGGCCTTGAAGCTGGGTGCGCGCCAGGCGGCTGGCTTGAGTCTGCGCGGCCTCGAACGCGCTGAGCCGGCTCTTCGCGCGGTTCACCTGCTTGAGCGTTTCGGGGATCAAGTCGGATCGCTGGCAGCCCCGCGTTTTTGCCAGATGCGATAGTTCCCGCGGCTGCATGCTCTCCTCGCGCGACGCGGTCAGTAAATCGCTGAACAACAGCGACGTGTCCTCAAACCGTTCGTTCCAGCATACGCCGCACTGCGCGCAGTCCTCGCAGAATAGCGCGGCTAACTGCTCGATATCGCCTTCGGCGGCTAGATCGGGGCGGGGTATCGATCGAGCCATTGAATCAATCGCGTTCGCGCTGGTTTGGATCCATTGGATCGCTACGGCGCTGGGCGTGGCCTGCGTCATCGTCTCGCGCTCGAGGGACGCGCGCAGCGCCAGCCATACGGGCGCGGGCGTAACCATGAACGCAGCCGCGCCAGCCAGCACGTATGGGAACGCGAACACCGTCTCCCTAGCCGAACTGATCGTCAGCGTCACAAGCGCGTTCGCGGCTAGAGCAGCCAGAGCGAGCCACACGCGCTTGGTATCGCGCAGCAGCGACGCGGCAAGCGCGATCATCGACAGCGCGATCATGCAGAACGGGGACGTCCCGCCCAGCGTGAGCGCCGCGCCCAGAGCCGCGCCCGTGATTATCGCCGCTCCGGCGTCCGCTGTCCACGCAAGGGACAGCACGCAGTACACAGCTATCATCCCGCCCGCGCGGAATCCGCCTATAGCCAGCCCCGCGCCGCCCAGGCACATAGCGGACAGCGCGATCAGACAGCACAGCCGATCGTCGGCTTCCAGATACGCCCTCTGCTTGAACGACGCGACAGCGCGGTCGAACACCGGGGTCATGACAGCCGCCGACGCGGCGCATATCAGGCAGGATACCACCTGCGCCTGGCTTCGCCATAGGAACGGCGCGGGTATCAGCGCGAACAACCCCGCCATGAGCGACATAGCCCACGGCGCGGGCAGCGCGATATGCGGCTGAAGCCCCTTGGTAATCAGCAGTAACGCGCACGCGGCTAACTGCCAGCCGTTCATCCAGTCGATCGGCTCAAATCGGATCAGCAGCCCCAGCGCGATACCGGCCATCGCGCCGACAGGCCAGCGATCCCACAACAGCCGCGCAGCCATCCAGGCCAGCGCGAACGGCGCGCCGCGCTCAAAGAACGAGGCTTGGCTGAGCAGCATCCCAACCAGCGCGTCCGCGGCTAAAACCGCCAGCCTTGCGGCCCGCGCGCCGGATACCGGAACGCGGGAGAACCATCCGCCCCGAATCCGCGGCGAAGGTTTATCCCGCAATTGGGTTATAAAATCAGTCATGGCGCACCTCGGCGTGCATCGTTACACTATTAACTATATTAATATAGTTGTTCAGCGAGCGGATGCGTGTCGAATGAGGGCGCGGATAATGCCAGGCGTTCGACAATGTAGGACATAGGATAATACGTTAAAAAAGCGAAGCCTCCCGCGCCGCGCCAGCGACCGGATAGACGAACAGCCTTATTGTTTCCATCATGGAGAAACGCTTGCGAACGGCGAGGGGGGACGCTCGACGGTATCCATCATAGCCAGAGTCGCGGTCAGCGTTCGCACGTCTATCGCTCCGGCCAGATATAACTCCTCGGCGCACGCCAGCGCCGTCATTCCGGTGGTTCTCACATCGTCCACCAGTATCAGCCGCTTCCCGTAACACGGCTCGATCGCCTCGAACGCGTCCTTAACATTCCCCTCGCGCCGATCGGCGGACAGCGACATCTGCGCGCGGGTGACCCGGGTTCTGCGCAGCGCGTCAAGCACGGGCAGTCCGCTCAACCGGCTCAACCCTTCGCATAACACCCTGGCTTGATTATATCCCCGCGACCGCTCCCGCCTGTGATGCAAAGGCACGGGGGTCAACGCGTCGAATCCATCGGGCAGCCAGTCCAGCATGCGCGATACCAATGGTTCCGCAGCCGCCTTCACGTGATCGTACTTCAGCGCGTACACCAGCCTCGCCGCCGCGCCTTTATGCTCCAGCGGCGCGCCGCCGTGTATCCTGCGCTCCAGCGGCCTGCGTCCGCATCCGACGCATAATCCTTCCGCCAGTTCCCGATCCGACTTCAGCAATCGCGAACAGACGCGGCAGCGTAGACCTTCGACAGGCTCCAGTTCCGCCGCGCAAGCGGCGCATAGCGTGTGTTCCTCCCAGTAAAGCGGATTGCCGCACGCCAGGCAGTTGCAGTCGGGGGGATACAGAAGGTCGAGTATGCGCTCTTTAATCTGATCAAGGCGCATGCGGTCTCATTAACCAACCGGAATGATCGGTCGTCATAGACGGAGGATCTCCTCCTCGCTCAAGCCTGACGTCGTTACGATTATATTCATATCGATATTGAGATCTCGCAATCGGCGAGCCATATCCCGGGTGCGGTTCGCCCGGCCAATCTCCTTACCAATCTCAATACCGATCTCCATGCCAATCTCCTTACCAATCGCCTCGCCTATCTCCTTACCAATCTCAATACCCCGCTGTTCCCCCAACTCCTTCCATCCCGTTTCCCTCGCCCACAAGTATTCTTCCAAGTCAAACTCATCCGTCAACAAACCTCTCGCCTCCGGCGCGCTCGTTCGTCACAAGCGGAGAATCTCCTCTTCGCTTAGACCTGACGTCGCTATGATTGCGTTCATATCGATATTGAGATCCCGCAATTGGCGAGCCATATCCCGGGTGCGATTCGCCCGGCCTATCTCCTTACCAACCGCCTCGCCTATCTCCATACCTATCTCCTTACCTATCTCCTTACCAATCTCAATACCCCGCTGTTCCCCCAGTTCCTTCCATCCCGTTTCCCTCGCCCACAAGTAATCTTCGAGCTTAAATTCTTCCGTCAACATACCGCTCACCTCCGGCGCGTGCCGTCTCAGATAGTCGGCGATTATGCCTTCCCGTATGCAGTCCTGGATAGCCAAGCTCACCGCGCTTTGCACGTCCAACCCCTGCGCTTGATACTCGCGGCTTCGCCGCACTACCTCCACATACCCCGATAGATACGGGCTTTTACTGACCAGTTCCGCGTTCTCGGGCGAGTGGATATTTATAGCCGTCGCCCGCAGTTCCACGAACGATTCCTCTTCCAATTGCGTGTCCGGCTCCTTGAACGAGCTGGACAGCTTCAATACCTGCCTAGCCGGGAAAGGATCGATCCCGTTATACAGCACCACAAACACAGGCCTCGCGATTTTGAGCGTGCCGGGCTTATACGTAAGCCTTCTGGGCACCATGCTTTCGAGGATGCGCCCATAGTATGATATAAACCGGACGGGTATATTCATATTGATCGACGACTGATGCTCGCCAAGGAACAGCACGGTATTGCCCACCAGCAGCGCGAGATCATTCTGGATACCCATAAAGAATACGTCGCTCAGCGTCTCGATCGTGACCTCGGTACCCGGCGGATAATCCGCGTCCATGACGGCGTTGACCAGTTCAAGCCCGCGTTCCTTATCGTTGAACAGCGACGCGAAAAACCCGGCCTTGAAACCGCGCTTTAAGTCTAATGGCTCGTCGGCCACGACCATCACCCCTCATGCCGTTATAATTATAACACAAACAGCCGCGCGCGTCAATTATGCCTCGACCCGCGCGGATATCCAGCCTGTATCAAGGGCGGCGGCCATCGAGTCATGACCGCCGCGCGCACTACTCGCCCCTACTCAAACATCGCGGCGTACTCGTCCGCAAGCTCGTCGAACCAATCCAGCGCGGAGTCGATCGATTCCTTTTTCGACATATCAATCCCGGCCAGTTTCAACGCCTCTATCGGCGATACCGAGCTGCCCGCGCTAAGGAATTTCATATAATCGTCCACCGCGGCCTGGCCTTCGCGCAGTATCCTGCGCGCTATGAACGCCGCCGCCGAAAACCCGGTCGCGTACTGATACACATAGAAGTTCCTGTAGAAGTGAGGAATCCTTGACCATTCCACATCCACGGCCTCGTCGATCACCGCCGCAGCCCCATAATACCGCTCGTTGAGGGCACGGTACAGCGCGGACATAGCCTCATGCGTCAGCGGTTCGCCGCGCTCAGCCATCGCGTGCGTCTCGCGCTCGAACTCGGCGAACATCGTCTGCCTGAACACCGTTCCCCTGAAACTCTCGAGCAGCTCGCCCGTGAGGAACCGCTTCGCCGCCGGATCGGCGTTCTTCTTTTGAAGATCCATCGACAGCAGTATCTCGTTGACTGTGGACGCGACCTCCGCCACGAACATCGAGTAATCCGACTTGGGATACGGCTGCGCCTGGTTCGTGTAATACGAATGCATCATATGCCCCAACTCGTGCGCGAGGGTGGACACGCTGTCAAACTCCTCCACATAATTGTGCAGTATGTACGGATGCGCGTCGTAAGCGCCCCACGAGTACGCGCCGGAGGATTTGCCAGCGTTCTCGTACACGTCGATCCAGCGCTCGTCAATCGCGCGCCGAACGGCGAGCGCATACGACTCACCCAAAGGCGACAGCGCCTTGAGCACGATCTCGCACGCGCGCGGATACGGCGCGTTCAACTGGAAACCCCGCTCCGCGTTGACATACAGATCGTAGATGTGCAGTTCGTCCACCCCTAGCAGTTTCTTGCGCACGGACAACAGCTTAGCCAGCGCGGGGATATGCGCGTGAACCGCCTCGACCAGTCCGTCGTACACCGATACGGGTATGTTGTCCGGAGCGAGAGCGGCGGCTAGCGCGCCGTCGTACTTGCGCACCTTCGCGTAGAATAAATCGCCCTTCACGCTGGCGGCGTACGCCGCGCCGATCGTGTTGGCGTACTTCCTGTACGCGCCGTGCAGACCCTCGAACGCCTCGCGCCTGACCCGCCTGTCGCGCGAGTTGATCATCTGGTAATACCGTCCGTGCGTGATCTCGACCGGATTCCCGTTCTCGTCGTTGACGACGGGGAACTTCATGTCCGCGTCGCTCAGCATGTCGAATATCGTAGACGGCGCGGCGCGCATCTCGCCAGCCATCGCGACGACACGCTCCTGATCGGGGCTGAGCGTATGCTCTCGCTCGCGAAGCAGCGTGCGCAATCCCTCGTCGTAATCGCGGAAAGCGGGATCGGCTGCGTAAGACTCCAGCGCGCCGTCCGGCAGAGCGAGCAGAGCGGGGCGCAGCGGCGCCTCTATCGCCCCCGCCTCGACCCCGATCGCCTCCATCCTCTGCACGAATCCTTGATACAAAGCCGATCGGTTGTCTTCGTCGCGGCGCATGCGCGCGTATACGAATAGTTTGGACGCCACGCGATCGACTCCGGACGTAACGTTCAGCGCGTTCAGCACGGCGGAGCGTAACAGCGCCGGATCGGACGGCGGACTCGATACCGCGCGCACCGCTTCATCCATGCCGGGCAGAGCGTCCTTCACCTGCTGGAACGCGGCTTCCCAAGCCTCGTTCGTCTCGAATATGTCCTCGAGTTTCCATTTCCATCGGGTATCGATCTCGCTTCTCTCGCGAATCCTGTTTTCATCCGGCATTGACGCGCCTTCTTTCATTGTTTCATTGTTCCGCGTTATTGTTATCCGCGCCGCCCGTTTCGTTCCGCATCGCCCGCCGAGCGCGCTTCCTATGGATCGTCATGGACAGCGCGCGCGCGGTCCGCGCGCACGACTCGCGTATCTCGACCGCGCTGTCCATCGCCAGAGCGCGCGCGGACTTGCAATCGTCCTCCTGCATCATTGGAAGCAGTCCCAGTATCATAACGATCCTCAACGCCCCGGAGATCAAATAGATGAAATGATACCGCGTCATAGCGATCCCCGCGATATGCCAGTTGAGCGCCTCCAGAGCGGGCAGCACATTCTGCACCAGCATCCCGCCCAGCGCGTTGCTGGCTGCGTTGCCGAACAACTGCGTCGCGGCGAAGTACGCGGATATATACATCGATCGGTTAACGTCCGGCGCGGCGTTGAGATACATGTTCTGCGCGCCCAGATCGAACGCGGTGCTGAGCAGACCTGAGGCGATATTCGTAATCACCAGTATCCAGAACACGTTGGGCCCTGTGAACAGCCACAACAGCGGATACGCCATCGTGAACAGCCCCGTCAGCTGCATCACGGGCTTGTTGCCGTGCGTGTCCATGCGCCGCCCCCACCATGATATGACGAACACCGTTATCACGTTGGGCAGCACTTGGTTGACCAGAGTGACCTGCGTATACGTCATGCCGATAACTTCCAGCATGTATACGTTGTAGAACGGCGCGCAGATGTTGACCGCGAATCCCCAGTAAAGCATGATAAGGGTGATCTTGCGGAAACGCTTGTTGCGCGCGACCGCCAGCAGCATGCGCCCCAGGCTCTCTCCGCCGCCCTCCCTCGCGCGCATCTTAGGCCAGTCGCACAGCGCGAACAGCGCGATATCCGCCCCGCCGAACACCCCCGCTATCGTCAGCGCGATCGTGTAGCCCGCGTATCCCTCCACGCGATCCAGCAGGGCGCTTACGAGCAGTCCGGTCAGAATCCCGGCGACCAGGCAGAACACCTGCCTCACGCCGAAATATCTCCCGCGCATCCGCATCGGAACCAAATCAGTCACCAGCGAGTAGAAACTAACCGATATGACCGCGTTCGATCCGGCGCACAGCGCGACGAACACCATCGCCGTCACGATGCGCAGTTGCGGCGCGCTCATGGGTATAACGTAGGGAATCAACCCTATCACGGCCCACAGCATGCGTCCCGCTATGCCTACGCGCAGCATCCATTCCCTGCGCCGACCCGTCCGCTCCAGCGCGTATGATATGAGTATCTGCACGCTGTTCGCAGCGACCGGTATCGCGGCGAATATTCCAAGCGCCGCAGCGTTGGCCTGTATCGCGCGCAGGAACCCCGTCCACGCCGCGCCGCCCGTGATGTTGCCGTTCACAGTGCCGAACGCGCCCGATATAATGATCAGGTTCAGGCATCTGCGCAGGGAATCGCTAAGCCCCGGGCTGTCAAACAGCGTGAGATTGAGTCCGCGCCGTCTCAACGGTCGATCCATAAATACACCGCCCCGTTCAGATTTCCCCGTCTTCGCGCGCCATTTCTCCGCTCGCGCCGGCTCTTTCCGCACTCGACCCGCAAGCCTTGATTTGTTCCGGTATGCTTGATAGAATCGGCAGTATATGGTATGCTGTCGTCATCGCCCGGCGACGGCTGACGATACAGTATACAGCGCGAAGCGCGTTCCCGCAAGCGCAATAATTTCGAGGTGATTCCATGCCCGGCCCGAGTATCATGGAAGCCGCGCGCGCGGCGGATCAGGACGCGTTCGAGAGCGGGGATCGGATAGGGAATATACTGCGCGAGCTGTCGCGCCTGTACCCGAACCCGAGGCCGGAGCTGGACTTCGGCGGCGCTTACGAACTGCTCATAGCGACCATACTTGCCGCGCAGTGCACGGACAAGCAGGTGAACCGCGTCACGCCCGCGCTGTTCGCCGCGTTCCCGAACGCGCGCGCGATGGCGGAGCAGGAGCCGGAGACGATAGAGCCGTATATTCACGGATGCGGGTTCTACCGCGTGAAGGCGCGCAGCATAGTAAACGCCAGCCGCGTCATAGCCGAGCAATACGGCGGCGAGCCGCCCCGGGACATGGACGCGCTGACCGCCTTGCCCGGCGTAGGCCGCAAAACAGCCAACGTGGTGATGGCGAACGCGTACGGCGCGGACGCTATCGCGGTGGATACGCATGTGTTCCGCGTATCCAATCTGCTGGGTCTCGCGCACGCCAGAACCCCCGAGCAGACCGAGCGCCAGTTGATGGACGCGATCCCCAAGCGCAGCTGGTCCGACGCGCATCACTGGCTGATATTCCATGGACGCAGGGTGTGCCGCGCGCGCCGCCCCGATTGCGTCAACTGTACGCTGGCACGGTGGTGCGAATCCCGTCCGTCATGATACTCGATCGCATAACCGCGCCCGCCGCCCTGCGCGCGCTGACCATCGCCGAGCGCTGCGCGCTAGCCGAGGAGCTACGCGGGATAATCATATCGACCGTTCAGAGGCAGGGCGGGCATCTAGCCAGCAATCTGGGCGTGATCGAATTGACAATCGCCCTGCATACCGCGATGAATCTCCCGGCGGATAAGCTTATCTTCGACGTAGGCCATCAAGCTTACGCGCACAAACTCCTGACGGGACGGAGCAAAGGATTCGCGGCGTTAAGGCAGGACGGAGGCTTGAGCGGCTTCCCGAACCGAAGCGAGAGTGTATACGATTGTTTCGGCACGGGGCACGCGTCCACCGCGGTATCGGCGGCGCTGGGGTTTGTACGCGCGCGCGATCTCACGGGCGAGCGGTATAAAGTCGCCGCGATAGTAGGCGACGGCGCGATGACCGGGGGACTGACATACGAGGCGCTGAACGACGCGGGGAAACTGCGCAGCCAGCTGCTGGTCGTGCTCAACGACAACGATATGTCCATAGCCCGGAACACGGGCGCGCTCAACGAGTATCTAACCCGGCTGCGCGCCAGCGGGAAGTGGCTGGGCACAAAGCGCGCGGTCAAAAGCGGACTGGACTCCATCCCCTTGATAGGCAGACCGACGTCCAACGCGCTTGAGTGGGCAAAGACGCAGGTGCGCCGGATAATGGTGCATGGCGATTTCTTTGAGTCGCTGGGGTTCCGTTATCTAGGGCCAATCGACGGGCACGATCTGGAGTCGCTGACGGATATCGCGGCGAAGGCTTTACGCGCGAATCTGCCGACAGTGCTGCACGTAGTCACCCGCAAGGGCAAAGGCTCGCCCGAGGCGGAGGCCGCGCCGGAACAATACCACGGCGTATCCCGGCGTTTCCAGGTCGGCGCGTCGTCGGACACAGGGCTGTCCGAGCCTGGAGCCGCCCCATCCGAGGAAGGCCGGTGCGCGCGCGTCGTGGGCGACGCGTTGTCCGAGATAGCGCGCGCCGATCCCGCCGTAGTCGCGATAACGGCGGCGATGCCGTCCGGCACCGGGCTCAATCGATTCAAGGAGCGGCACCCGGCGCGGTTTTTCGACGCGGCGATAGCGGAGGCGCACGCGGTGACGCTTGCGGCGGGCATGGCGGCTGGCAAGCTGAAGCCTGTCGTAGCCGTATACTCGACGTTCATACAGCGCGCGGCGGACTCGATCATCCACGACGTATGCCTGCAGAATCTCCCGGTGACGATGCTGATCGACCACGCCGGATTGGTTCCCGGCGACGGGCCTACGCATCAAGGCGTGTTCGACCTAAACATGTTCCGCGCCGTGCCGAACCTGACGATATGGACGCCCTCCGGCCTGGACGAACTGCGCGATATGATACTCGATGGGGTATCGGCCTCGCGCGGCCCGCTGATGATCCGATACCCGAAGTCCCTGCCCGCGAAAGCGGGCTCGTCGGACGAGCGTCCCGGATCGATAATCGCGATACTCGCGTTCGGCGCGTCCGCTCCGGCGGCGCGCGCGGCGGCCTCCATACTCACGGACGAAGGCGTGACAGCGTCCGCCATCCTGATCAAGTCGGTCAAGCCGCTGGACGGCGGCGCGCTCCGCGCTCTTACCGGATCGGGCGCGCGGCTGGTCACCGTCGAGGAAGGCCAGCGCGCGGGCGGACTGGGCGGCGCGGTCGTCGAGTGGTGCCAGGATAACGGCGTTCCAGCACCGTTGCTGAGGCTGGGCATAGACGATTGTTTCCCGGCGGGATTCTCGCTGAATACCCTGCGCGAGGGATTGACCGGCGAAGACATAGCCCGCGCCGCGCTGAAGGCTCTGCGCCGATGAAACCCGCGCGGACGCGCGCCGATCTCGCGCTGGTCGAAGCTGGATTAGCCCAAAGCCGCGAGAAGGCGCAGGCGCTGATACTGGCGGGCGGCGTGTCGCTTAACGGGCGGCGCGTCGAAAAATCATCCGAGCGCGTAGACGATCCGTCTATGCTGGCGGTGGCCGCGCCGCCGCCGTATGTCAGCCGAGGCGGGATCAAGCTAGCCGCCGCGCTGGACGCGTTCGCGGTCGATCCGACGGGTCTGGTTTGTATAGACATAGGCGCGTCTACGGGCGGGTTCACGGACGCATTGCTGCAGCGCGGCGCGGCGCGGGTATACGCGGTGGACGTGGGTTACGGGCAACTGGCGGACAAGGTTCGGCATGATCCGCGCGTCGTCGTGATGGAGCGAGTCAACGCGCGCCTGCTCGAACCGGACGCGTTTGATCCGCGTCCCTCGCTGGCGGTCATGGACGTATCGTTCATATCGATACGGCTGATACTGCCCGCTCTGCGCGGCGTAATGGGCAACGCGGGGTGCGCAGTGACGCTGATCAAGCCACAGTTCGAGGCGGGGCGCGATAAAGTCGGCAAGGGCGGCGTAGTCCGGGACGAGTCCGTCCGCGCCGAGGTATTGCGCGGTATAGAGGATTTCATAACCAGCCGGGGCTGGAAGACCAGCGGGACGATCGAGTCGCCGATAAAAGGCCAGGCGGGCAACGTGGAGTATCTGATGGATATAAGGTTCGCATGATAACGACGCTGGGGTTGTTGGTCAACCCGCACCGCGCGCTCGATCTGGAGCCGGCGCTGCGCAGGATCGCGAAGCTGTGCGCGGAGCGGGGCATGCGCGTAATCGCGTCCGCAGACGCGCGCGCCGCCGTGCCTTGGATCGACTCCGCGCCGATGGACGGCTTGTTAAGCCAATCCGACGCGCTGATGGTCGTGGGCGGCGACGGCACGATACTGCACGCCGCGTCGCACGCGGCGCGCGCGGGTCTGCCGATACTGGGCGTGCACGCGGGGCACAAGGGCTTTCTGTCCGAGACGGCGCCCGGCTCGCTGGAAAGCGCGCTGGACTCGCTGCGCGCGGGCGATTACCATATAGAGGATCGGATGATGCTGGCGGCCTCGCTGGACGCGGCGGACATGATCGAGCCGCCCGGCGCGCCCTGCCCACCGTGTTATCTGCTGGCGCTCAACGACGTGGTGTTAACGCGCGGCAGTTACGGGCGGATGATCCGCGTGACGGCGGCGATGGGTTCGGTCGAGATCGGCGGGTACAGCGGCGACGGGATGATCGTGTCCAGCCCCACCGGATCGACCGGGTACTCGCTGTCTACGGGCGGGCCGATCGTAAGCCCCGCGCTGGCGTGCATCCTGCTTTCCCCTATATGCCCGCACTCGCCGCAGTCGCGGCAGATCGTGCTGCCCGACTCCGCAGTCCTGACCCTGGACGCGAAGTGCCCGACCGAGGGCGGCGGCATGCTGCTGACCGCGGACGGACGCGCGCCGCTGACGCTGGGACGGAGCGCGCGCCTGACGGTTCGGCGAGCGGAGGAGCGATTGCGCTTTATACGGATGAGGCCATTCCCGTTTTTCGAGCGGATGCGCGCCGCGCTGTCACAATGGAACGCGTAGCGGCATACGCGCGCTCAACAAATACCTTCACTACTCGACCCCCGTTGGAGGATGCGGAATGACTAAGAAGAATATGCGTCAGAACACGATCATGGAGATCATCGCGGGCGAGCTGATCGACACGCAGGAACTGCTGACCGCGCGTCTGCTCGAGCGCGGATTCCGCGCGACCCAGGCGACCATCTCCCGAGACATCAAGGAGATGCGGCTGATCAAGACGCCCCTGGAATTCGGCGGTTCGCGCTACACCGCGCCCAGCAGCACGTCGGGGAGCATGTCGTCGGCTAACGTATCGGAGCGGCTCAGGCGGATATTCGCGCAGAGCGCGCTTTCGTTCGCGCAGGCGCAGAACCTGATCGTCGTCAAGACGATGCCCGGCGCGGCTCAAACCGCCTGCGAGGCCGTCGATACGATGGGCATGCCGGAGATCGTCGGCACGCTGGCGGGCGACAACACATTCGTCATCATCGTCCGCGACAGCGACAGCGCGCCCGTCATAATGGATCGACTGCGGATGATGCGCGGCGGCGAGCCGGAGAACGCGCGGCGGCGGCACGAGCCCGCGGTGGAACCGGACGAGTGACGGCATGCTGCGCGAGATAACGATCCGCAACATCGCGCTGATCGACGAGCTGGCTATCGAGTGGCGCGACGGGTTTCAGGTGATAACGGGGGAGACCGGGGCGGGCAAGTCGATCGTGATAGGCGCGCTGTCGTTCCTGCTGGGCGAGCCGACCGGACGCGATATACTGCGCACGGGCGCGTCGCGCGGCGGCGTTCAGGCCGTTTTCGACGTGTCGAACCTGCCCGCCGTCAAGGCCGCGCTGTCCGAGCGCGATCTTGAGATAGACGACGACCTGCTCACGCTCTCGCGCGAGGCGTTCGCCAACGGGCGGACGGTCTGCCGCGCGGCGGGGGAGCCGCTGCCGCTGTCCGCGTTCAGGCGCGTCACCGCGATGCTGGTCGATCTGCACGGACAGCACGCGCACCAGGTGCTGCTCGATCCAAAGAGCCACCTGGCTTTCCTGGACGATTTCGGCGGCGACAGCCATCGCGACGATCTTAATCAACTAAAACTGCTGTGCCGCGACTGGCGCGAGGCCAAGCGCAGCCTTGACAGACTGCTTACCGACGCGCAGGAGCGCGCGCGGCGGCTGGATATGCTGCGGTTCCAGCTAGCCGAACTGACCGACGCGAATCTTACCCTAGGCGAGGAGGATACGCTCGAGGAGGAGCGCGCGCGCGCGCGCCACGCGCAGAAGA
This sequence comes from Oscillospiraceae bacterium, assembly GCA_031255415.1. Classification (GTDB taxonomy): domain Bacteria; phylum Bacillota; class Clostridia; order Christensenellales; family Aristaeellaceae; genus BNUH01. The sequence goes on along the minus strand of JAIRSO010000007.1, from coordinate 6,582 downwards.
TACACGCCGCGCTGGCTAAGGCTAACGCGCTGATATCCGGCGGCGGACGATCCAGCGGCGCGGTCGCTCCTCTTAAACAAGCCTGCGCCGTGCTTAGCGCTATAGCGTCGTTTGATCCGCGCGCCGGAGCGCTGTCCGAACGGCTGGAGTCGCTGGGCTACGAGTTGGACGACGCGGCCGCCGAACTATCCCGCTTAGCCGACGACGATCCCCTCGATCCCAAGCAGATCGACCGGGTGGAGTCGCGGCTTGATCTATTGCGGCGGCTGATGCGCAAGTACGGAGCCTCGACCCGCGAGATGATCGAGTATCGCGAGCGCGTGTCGGGCGAGTTGGAGGAGACGCTGGATACGGACGCGCGCGCGGAGCGTCTCCGCGACGAGTTGGCGCGCCGCGAACGCGATTATCTCGCGCTTGCCGGGAAGGTTTCGGACACGCGGCGCGGACTAAGCCGAGCGTTCGCGGAACGGATGACGGCGGAGCTTGCGCGGCTGGGTATGGAGCGCGCGCGGTTCGAGGTATGGTTTGACGGATCAGGCGGTTCTATCGGCGCTGGCGGCTCCAACGGTTCCATTAACGCGAACGACTCCGACGGTTCCATTAACGCGAACGGTTCCGGCGGTTCCATTAACGCGAACGGTTCCGGCAGTTCCATTAACGCGAGCGGCTCCACCGCCTCAAGCGGCGCGGGCTTCCGCGAGGATGGAATCGATCACGCGCAGTTCCGCATCTCCGCTAACGCAGGGGAACCGCTCAAGCCGCTGTCCGGAGTGGCTTCCGGCGGCGAGCTGTCGCGGATCATGCTGGCGATCAAGTCCATCGCGGCGGATCATACCGGCGTGCCGGTGGTCATATTCGACGAGATCGATACGGGCATAAGCGGACGCATGGCGCAGGCCGTAGCCGAAAAGATGTCCGCTATCGCGCGGCGCTGCCAGGTTATATGCGTGACGCACCTGCCGCAGATAGCGGCTATGGCGGACGCGGCGTACCGCGTGGAGAAGATCACCGAGACGGTCGAGGGCGAGGAGCGCACCCGCTCCACGCTGGTTCGATTGGATGAAAAGGAACGCGTCGCGGAACTAGCCAGGATGCTGGGCGGCGCGGACCCGGAGAGCGAAACCAGCAGACGCTACGCGGGCGCGCTCATCAAGGAAGCGTCCGCGCTCAAAAAAGCCGGACGCGCGGCGCGGCAGGGTTTCCGCGCGGTTTGATAATTATTTAGGAGTGATGCCGATTGTCCAATCCAGGCGCGCGCGAGTATAGATTCCCCGGCGGTTTCCATCCGCGCGACTGCGAACGCACCAAGGCTCTTACCTCGTCCGCGCCTCTTACGCCGTTCGCGCCGTCCGAGCGCTTGATCCTCCCGTTATCCCAGCATATCGGCGCGCCGGGCGAACCGCTTGTGAAGAAGGGCGATTCGCTCGCGCTGGGGCAGGTCGTCGCCTCCATCAAGGCCTATGTATCCGCGCCGGTTCACTCGTCGGTGTCGGGCACGGTCGTTGATATCGCGCCGTGCATGCTGCCCAGCGGCGTGGCAGTCCCATCCATCATTATCCAGAACGATTATGAGGATCGATGGGATCCGTCCGTCACGCCCGATCCAGCGCCCGAGTCGCGCACCCCGGCTCAACTGCGCGAACGCATCCGCGCGGGCGGGCTGGTGGGCATGGGCGGCGCGGCGTTCCCCACCGCTGTCAAGCTGAACGTGCCCGAGGGCCAGGCCGCCGACACCCTCTTGATCAACGGCGTGGAGTGCGAGCCTTACCTCACCTGCGACCACCGCTCTATGTTGGAGCGCACCGACGAACTGCTCGATGGCGCGATCCTCACGCGCGTCATACTGGGCGCGAAGCGCGTCATATTCGGTATCGAGAACAATAAACCCGACGCGATCAAGTCCATCCGCGACGCTATCCAGCGCGCGAACATCCCCGATTGCACCGTAGCCGAACTGCCCGTCAGATACCCGCAGGGCGGCGAGAAACAGCTCATATACGCCGCTACTGGGCGCAAGGTGCCCATCGGCGCTCTGCCCGTCACTATCGGGGTGGTCGTGCTCAACGTCGCCACTACCATACAGGTATCGGTCACTCTGCGCACGGGCAAGCCGTTCGTCGAGCGCGCTTTTACGGTCACCGGACGCGTGCGCGAGCCTAAGAACCTCGTCGTCCGGCTGGGCACTCTGGTATCCGATCTGGTGGACGCGTGCGGCGGGCTCGAACCGGACGCGGTCAAACTGGTGCTGGGCGGGCCGATGATGGGCGTCGCGCTCAGCCGTCTACAGATACCGGTCACTAAGGGAAGCTCCGGAATAATCGCGCTGGGCCTTGAGGACGATATCCCCGACGAATCACCGTGCATCCACTGCGGGCGGTGCACCCGCGCCTGCCCCATGAAACTGCAGACCACTATGATCGATATGTACGTCCGCAAACGCCGCTACGAGGCCGCTAAGGCCTCCGGGGTGATGAACTGTATAGAGTGCGGCGCGTGCACATACGTCTGTCCCGCGAAGCGCCAGCTCACGCAGATGTGCCGCGTGGGCAAGCGCATGGTGCCCTTATTGGTTAAATGAGGTGAATGTCCAATGCAGTCGATTTCCCCCGGAGGCGTGCCCGGGAACTGGAACGCCTCGCCGTCTCCGCATATAAGGAGCGGCGCGACTACCCGAGGATTGATGCGCGACGTGTGCGTAGCTCTTACGCCCGCTCTGGCTTGCGGCGTATATTTCTTTGGCTGGCAGTCCTTGCGCGTGGTGATTGCGTGCGTGGTCTCGTCGGTCGCCAGCGAGTATGTTTATCAGAAACTGGCTAAGCGCGCCGTCCGCGTCAACGATTTGAGCGCGCTGGTGACGGGGCTTCTGCTCGCGTGCGGCCTGCCCCCGACAGCGCCTTGGTGGCTGTGCGCGATGGGCGGAGTGACCGCGATCGTATTAATCAAACAGATATTCGGCGGGCTAGGCCAGAATTTCTTTAATCCCGCGCTGGGCGCGCGCACGATACTGATGATCTCCTGGGCTACTTTCATGACCGCCTCTATGGCTGCGCAGCCCGGGGTGATGACGGGTGTGGACACGGTCAGCATAGCCACGCCTCTGGCAATGAAGTACGCGGACGCGGCGCAGGCTCCGTTCTCGATCGGGCGGCTGTTCCTCGGGGACGTCCCCGGCATGATGGGCGAGACCAGCAAGCTCGCTCTGCTTATCGGGCTTGCGTATCTGCTCGCGCGGCGCGTGATAACCTGGCATATCCCGGTTTCGTTCATCGGGACCGCGCTGATACTGTTCGCGATTAAATCCGGGTCGATCATTGACGGCGGCGCGGCGGGATCGCCCACCCAGTCGGGTCTGTATCAGATATTATCGGGCGGGCTGTTCCTCGGCGCGATATTCATGGCGACCGATTATGTCACCTCGCCTATACATCCTTGGGGCAAGATCGTGATGGGCGCCGGATGCGGGTTGATACTGTTCGTGATACGCGCTTACAACCCGGCGTATCCGGAGGGATGCTCCTTCGCGATACTGCTAATGAACCTGGTCACGCCGCTCATCAACCGCGTGTTCAGGCCGAAGATGTTCGGCGAGCAGCCCGCGCCGGCGAAACCAAAGGAGGCGAAGGCCAGTGCGTGATATCGTTAACGCGGGGGTGCGGCTGCTGGCAATATCCTTGATAGCGGCGCTGCTGCTGGCGGGTACCAACATGATCACTCGAGGCCCGATCGCGGAGCACGAGCGCGAGAACGCGATCGCCGCGAGACAGGCGGTAGCGCCGGACGCGGATTCCTTCGATCCGGTGGTATGGCCTGGGTTAATCGAGTTGACCGCGTTCCCATCGCTGATCGAGGCGTTCGAGGCGAAACGCGACGGGGAGGTTATCGGTTATACATTCTTGTTCGCGCCGATGGGTTATAAGGCGGAGATACCCGTGTCGGTAGGGATCATGCTGCCGGATGAGCCGGGGGGCGCGGGGATAGTATCCGGGGTCGCTATCGGCAATATATCGGAAACAAGCGGGCTGGGCACGCGCGTCAAGGAGGACGCGTTCCTGCGGCAGTTCGAGGGCGCGCGCGCGGATCGGCTGGACGATGGAGTCAATACGATCTCCGGCGCGACTATATCATCCGGGGCGGTGAAGGGCGCGGTGAGGAACGCCGCGCTGGCGTTCGACGCGTTACGCATGAACGCCGGGCAGGAGGGATTGTAACATGGCGGACGAACGGAAATCATCGGCGGCGCGCATCATCAGAAACGGGGTGCTGGATGAGAATCCCACCTTCAGGCTGGCGCTGGGCATGTGCCCCACGCTAGCGGTGACCACCGCCGCGATAAACGGGCTGGGCATGGGCGCGGCGACAACGTTCGTGCTAGCGATGAGCAACCTGTTTATATCGCTTCTGCGTAAGCAGATACCCGAGAATATACGCATACCGGCGTTCGTCGTTATTATAGCGTCGTTCACTACAATAGTGCAGATGCTGATCAAGGCGTTCGTGCCCGCGCTGGACGCGGCGCTGGGGATATTCATCCCGCTGATAGTGGTCAACTGTATAGTTTTCGCGCGAGCGGAGGCGTTCGCGTTCAAGAATACGGCGAAGGATTCCACATTGGATGGATTGGGTATGGGCATAGGGTTCACCTGCGCGCTAACCATACTGTCCAGCGTGCGCGAGGCGTTCGGGTCGGGGACATGGTTCGGGATAAGGATAATGCCGGAAGGGTTCCAGCCTATGGCGATATTGACTCAGCCGCCGGGAGGGTTCTTGACGCTGGGGATTGTGCTAGCGCTGTTCAACGCGTTCGAGAAACGTTATCTGAGGAAACCGTCCGCGATCGGTAAAGGAGCGGGAAGGCGCGCGGCATAGGAAGGATGGGGAACGATCAATGAAAGAAATTCTCATTATCATAGTGAATGGAGTGCTGGTGCACAACTTCATTATGAACAGGTTTTTAGGGTGTTGTCCGTTTTTGGGCGTATCGAAGAAGTTGGAGACGGCGGTTAGCATGGGTGTGGCGGTAACGTTCGTAATGACGCTAGCGTCATTGATAACGTATTTGTTTAACTCGATGCTGTTAGAGCCGTTAGGGATGGAGTATCTGCAGATTTTGGCGTTTATAGTGGTAATAGCGGCGTTGGTGCAGATAGTAGAAATGGCGTTGAGGAAGATTAGTCCGTTGTTGTATAGGGCGTTGGGGGTATATTTGCCGCTAATAACGACGAATTGCGCGGTGTTAGGGGTAACGATACTGAATGTGACCAGTCAGTATAATTTGGTGCAGTCAGTGGTGAATGGGTTCGCGGGCGGGGTGGGGTTTATGCTAGCGATAACACTGTTTGCCGGGGTGAGGGAGAGGCTGGAGTTGGCGGATATGCCCGCGTGGATGGATGGGTTTCCAGGCGCGTTGATAACGGCAGGGTTGATGAGCGTAGCGTTTTTCGGGTTCGCAGGAATGGGTTGATGAGGTGAGCGGATGGAGATACTAATAGCGGGTGCGTCGTTAGGCGCGTTAGGGTTGGCGTTCGGGTTGTTGTTAGGGTACTTTAATAAGGTATTCGCCGCGCCAGTGAGCGAGCAGGTGCTAGCGGTAAGGGAAGCGCTGCCAGGGGCGAATTGCGGAGGGTGTGGGTTTTCAGGGTGCGATGCGTTCGCAGAGGCAGTGGTAGAGGGTAAGGCAGGGGTGTCAGGGTGTCCAGTAGGGGGGACGGTGGTAGCGCAAAAGATAGCGGGGGTATTGGGGTTAAGTGTTGATGAAGTAGATGAAATGCAGAGGAAAGTAGCGACAGTATTGTGCAGGGGGGGGACGAATTACTGCAGGCCAAAGTATAATTATCACGGGGTAAATGATTGCGTGGCTGCGGCAGCGGTGTCCGATGGGACAAAGTCGTGCCATTTCGCGTGTTTAGGGTTGGGGACATGCGCGACAGTGTGCGCGTTCGGGGCAATAAGGATAGATGAAAGATATCATTTAGTAGAGGTGGATAGGGAAAAGTGTACAGGGTGTGGGAAGTGCGTGGGGATATGTCCGAAGCATGTGCTGGATCTGCAGCCGTTAAGGCAGCCCGTAAGGTTGTTATGCCACGCGAATGAGCGCGGGAGGGTGATAACGGATAACTGCAAGGCAGGGTGTTTCAGTTGCGGGAAGTGTGTGGAAGCGTGTAAGTTCGGAGCGATAGAGATGGCGGCGAATCTGCCGGTTATAAATTTGGATAAGTGTAAGGCGTGTATGATGTGCGCGGAAGCGTGTCCAGTGGATGCGATATGGGCGGATTACGCGAATAGGTTAGAGGCGGTTATAGATACGGCAAAGTGCATAGGGTGCGGGCTGTGCAGGAGAGCGTGCCAGTTCGACGCGATAGTCGGAGAGCGAAGGCAAAAGCACGTAGTAACGAACGCGTGCACCGGATGCGCGCAGTGCGTAAGCAAATGCCCGAAACAAGCGATCAGCACCAGAACGCGACTACACCTAAGGGATGAGTATTCCCAAATGGACGCGCCAACGGTCTACTAAGCAAGGAAGGATAGACTCCCCTGGCCAAGATGGTCCAGCGGCACGCTGGTCAGGGGGTCAAGGGGGGCGGA